>CAZLCM010000076.1:0-4881 GCA_964558055.1 uncultured Isosphaeraceae bacterium
AATCCACAAGTCGCTCGCGTCGAACGGCCACTGTCACTGCACTGCAGCCACTTTCTTCAAGCGCAACTTGCATCGTTTCATAATCTGGATATTTTCCTGTGCCAACAACCAATCTACTTGTAAGAGTAATATCTTGGAGTTGCAGTGGGGTTATTTCGTTGGTTGTCATTGTTGTCATATCTTTATCCTCCTCCTACAAGCGTGACTATTTCAACAATGTCACCATCTTGTAAAACGTATGTGTCTTTCTCTTTGTGTGGAACGAGTTCTTTATTCACTTCGACAGCGCAAAGTTGATCAGAGAGTTTCATCTGAGAAAGCAACTCGTGCAGTGCCAAAGATTTAGTATCTATATTTTCGCCATTAACAATAATCACTACTTCATTGTACCGCTAGTGATGTAAGAAAATAGGTCGAGTTGAATTTTCCAAAGCAAATCGTGCCGTATCGCCAAGTAACTTACGACCCAATCGCGTTCTCTTTGCTGCGCCCATGACAAGTAAGTCCGCATCGCAATCCTCCATTGTGCGAAGAATCGCTTTCCGAGGTTTTTCTTCGACACGTTTTTTTGTCGTACTAAAGGTATGCGATTCTAGATAGGAAGCAGCATCAGAAAGTAACTTTTCTGCTTCACCGATTTGACCAGAGAAGCAAGTTACAGTTGTTGGCATTGGTTCCCAAATGTCGAGCATGCAATACGCTTTCATCGCTCTTGATGCTAATGGCGAGCCATCATAAGCGACCATTGCGCTCTTGATTGGTCGATGTTCTTCAGAAACAGCAAGTAGTGGGCGAAGCCCAGCTCCAACAACATCGAGTACAAGATGCCCATGATCATGAAGAACACCATATTCAAACAGACCCCTCAAGCCAATCACAGTTAGATCGTGATATCTCCAATCTTCTAGAAGCAGTGTGGCACTGTCTCCCGATTCCTTGAGAATACGGTTGGTTATACCAGCGTCTCCGCATGCAATTTCAAACTGAGATATCGCTTCTTCAATATGTTCTTCTGCTAGGTGTATTCGGTGTTCAGCAAGTTTGTGTGCTGCTGCTGCACCACCAATAGGTATTGGTCCAACATCTTGCAAGCGCTCTGGGTCAAAAACGGTTACTCCTGTTAATTCAGCATCGTGTTTTTTAGCGAGTTCTACCCCGTGAGAAATTGCCGATGGAGTGCAAGGGGTTCCGCTTAACGCTACGAGTATTCTTTTAATCATGTTGCCTCCTTAGAGTAGGAAGAGAATCGTAATTAGAATAAGGACAGGAATCAATACAGGAATACTGTATTTGAACATATAACCAAAGAAAGAAGGCATTTCGACCCCTTCTTGTTCTGCTATCGCTTTGACCATGAAGTTTGGTCCGTTGCCAATATAAGTCATCGCTCCCATAAACACAGAGCCCAAACTAATAGCAATTAGTAATCCAACCGGTATGCTTCCATTGTTAACTGCAAGCATTTCGCCTTCTGGAAGTGATTGTGAGAGTTTAAAGAAGACGACGTAAGTCGGGGCGTTATCTAAGAAACTTGAGAGGGTTCCAGTTGACCAGAAAAATTGCCATGGCTGATTCATGGTTTCAGTTATTGCTTTTCCGCTGGCTTCAAGCACAGCGAGTGGAACTTGCATAGCGATAAAGATGCCCGAGAATAATGCTGCAACTTCAAGGATTGCTTCGTAAGTAAAGTTGTTTGCTTCATGTAACACCTTTGAAGTTGTTTTTAGTGAAAGCAGAACAAAGAAAAGCATGACTAACTCGCGACAATATTGGAAAGGAATCCAGTTGGTTCCGATGAGGGGGTTTTTGGTGTCAATAAGTGCAGCCGCTGCGACTATTCCAGCAATCCAAAGAAAATTAATCCCACCTTGAAGACGTAGAGGTTGATGTTGTAACTCATCTTGAGATTGATTTCGCGGAGATTCCCTTTTGTATAAAAAAGAGTCCCAAACGAAATACATAACTAGCAAAATGCCGCAAGCAACCGCCCACATTGGCCAAAGGCCTAGAGTCCATGTAAATGGAACTCCGCGCAAATATCCTAGAAAGAGTGGAGGATCGCCTATCGGCAAGAGTGTTCCGCCAATGTTACTTACTAAGAAGATAAAGAGAACGACTGTGTGAACCTTATGTTTTCTTTGGGAGTTGGTTTTTAATAATGGGCGAATCAAAAGCATGCTTGCGCCAGTTGTTCCAATGAAACTTGCAATGCCGGCGCCAATTGCAAGGAACGTCACATTTACTTTTGGCGAAGCAGCCAAGTCGCCGCTTAAATAGATTCCGCCGCTAATGACGTACAAGCTAAAAAGCAACACAATAAAAGGGATGAAATCGACCATTATTGCGTGGTTAAGCATGGGTCCTATGGAGTCACTTCCCGACGTTAGAATCATGTAGACGATAGTTGCAACTGAACAAACCATAGCAATGAAAAACCGGTTTAGGTTACTTTCCCACCAGTGCCTTGTTTTTTTTATAAGCGGGAGAAGTGCAATTGCTCCAAGTATTGCAATGAATGGAATAATCCCAATGTACCAGTAATGTGGCATGTGAACTTCGTGAGCCCCATGGCTTTCATGATGACCAGATAGCCATACACCTAACCAGATGGCGATTAAGAAGGAAGCCAGAATGCAAACAGCGGCAATTGGCTTAGATGGTTTTTGATGAATCATAGATAAAGCAGCACAGTTTAACGGCAAGTGTGAAACTTATGTTAGTTCCAGTATTTCAGAAAGATGTTCAATTAGCCATTTTGCGAACTGGCTCTTTGGGATGTCTTGCGGTGGCGAGATTAATCTCCCATCATTGCACATAACTTGAGCCGAAATAAATTTCGACTCCATTGTCTCTAGTGGGTTGGCAATAATCGCATCAACTTTTTTTCGTTTCATTTTTTCAAGAGCGATTTCTTCAAGGATTGAGGGCTCTTCCAAGGCGAAGCATATAACTCGTTGATCATCTCGAGCATTTTTTGCTAAATTTGCAACGATATCATCGGTTGGGCTAAGTTCAAGTGTGGCGGCATTTCCACGCCTAATTTTACTTTTTGATTGTCCTCCTCTCGGGGTGAAATCAGCAACTGCTGCTGCCATGATGAGGATGTTGTGAGATGGCCACAATTCTTTTAATTTAGCATCTAAATCTCGCGTAGAAGTAAACCCAATTGTTTTTAGCCGAGGGTGGGATGCTGGCGGTGTTGAGTTCGTGCCAAGCAGGAGGGTTACTTCAAAGGAATCAACTGCTCCTGCAAGACCCAAAAGGACACCTAATTGTCCTGACGATCTATTGCCAATGTAACGCACAGAGTCGATTGCTTCTTTGGTGGCACCTGCTGATATCAGGAGTCGAGTTGGGGTTCTTTGTGTCATATTGCAGAAAAAAAAATGATGAGTTGCAGAACTCAAGTAATACGATGATACTATGTGTTAAGCAGCCATGCTGCCTCATCTCTTATGGCACGAAAACTACGACGAAAAATTGGTGAAATCCTCATTGAGGAAGGTCACATTACTAAAGATCAGTTAAAAGCGGCTTTGGAGTCCTCTTCTGGATCGTCAAAAAAAGTCGGGGATGTTTTACTTGAACAGGGTGCTTGCCAAGAGAATGTGATTGTAAAAGCGCTTGCTGAACAATTCGGTATGGAGTTTATGGCTCTTGATGGTTCAGATGGCGAAAAGACGCCTGACATGAGTTTGATTCCAAAGGAGATTATTGATAAGCACACAATCATTCCTTTGAATAAACAGGGTGATAAATTACAACTAATTATTCATGATCCGCTGAATCTTGAATTACTCGACTTGCTTAGATTTCGTTTAAATTGTGAGTTAGTCCCAATTCTCTCTACTAAGTCAGCAATTGAGTCATTTATAACTAAATCCTCAGGAAAAGAGTCATCGGTAATTGCTGAATCGTCTCTTGTTACTGACTCTGTAGATGTTTCTATTGATAGTTCAATTGATGCGTCAATTGACGTTGACGATGACCAAGCCCCAATTGTTAAATTAGTTGCGAGGTTTATTTCCGAAGCAGTGAGGAATCGTACTTCCGATATTCATATTGAGCCGATGGAAGACCGAGTCGTCCTAAGATATCGAATAGATGGCGTTTGCCATGTTCGTGACAACTTGCCAAAAAGAATGCAGTCATCGATTCTCGCAAGATTAAAGTTGATGGCTGGCGTGAATATCGCAGAAAAACGAATCCCTCAAGATGGCCGAATCAAAATGGGCATCGATGGAGACCAAATTGACTTCCGAGTTAGTGTTTGCCCTGCTTACCATGGTGAATCGGTTGTACTTCGGATTCTACGTCCGGACTCTGTTCGTCTTGGCTTGAAGAATATTGGTTTAGAGCAGGCAAACCTTGATGCTTTCAATAAATTAATCCGAAGGCCAAATGGGATTTTGCTTGTGACTGGTCCAACTGGTTCTGGTAAAACGACTACTCTTTACTCTGCACTTGACGTATTGAATAGGCCTGATCGAAAGATTATTACTGCGGAAGATCCAATTGAATATAGTTTTGCAGGTATTAATCAGTGTCAAGTTCGAGATGCAATCGGACTAACTTTCGCTTCCATACTTCGTGCGATGTTACGTCAAGCACCTAACATTATTCTTGTTGGTGAAATTCGTGACAGGGAAGTTGCTGATATTGCGATTCAAGCTGCCTTGACAGGACACTTAGTTTTTTCAACATTACACACCAATGATGCCCCTTCTGCTATTACTCGCCTTATTGATATGGGAGTAAAGCCATACCTTGTGGCAAGTTCCATTCAAGCAATTATGGCACAAAGGTTGATTCGTGTTCTTTGTCCTGATTGCAAACAGAAAGACGATAACCCAGATCCAAGGTTCCTTAAAATCGTTGGTA
>CAZLCM010000077.1:0-4872 GCA_964558055.1 uncultured Isosphaeraceae bacterium
AATCACTCCCCAAATCGTTAACGATTTGAAGAGTGTTTCAAAGTATCTTGAAGTTACTTAAGAATTTATTTGCGTCGTCTAATAGCTAAGAATCCCGCAAGCCCAAGCACTGCTACCGCTCCAGGTGCAGGAATCGAAATTGGAACGTTGTAATATTCCCAGTTGGTAAGATCTGCGTTTTTACCAAGAATATTAACATACCCAAACGTATCACCACCATCAAATGCGCCAACGCCATCGGTTGTGAATTGTCCAATAAGCACTCGCCCATCTTGTTCAAAGACCTGTGCATCATCAGGAGTAGCAAACCAAGTGCCGTTGTCCGTGGAAATTGCACCTCCATTATCTTCAAAGTCGGTCCAATCGATACCAATATCCATCATCGCATCACCGGTATCATTCAAAAGACCTATGGTCACAAAACTATCGTACTCAAGTGATGGGAAAAAACTAAACAACGATTCTGAAGGTGTTCCGTACCCCCCGAATTGGTTTTGGTAAAAACTTGTGCTTGACTCGATATGAAGAGCATTTACACCATCACCGTATATAGCATCAACCTGATCACCTGTTTCTACGTCAACATACACACGGTAAGTTGTTCCGATACCAAGACCACTATCAATTGCGTCGACCGAAATGCCAGACATGTCTGCTGAAACCGAACTAGCAACAATTAATGAGCCAACTGCTAGAGATGTTATTGAAAACGCTTGTTTGTACATTGTTAAATCCTCGTGTCTAATTGCGCGGTAAAAATCCATTATTCTGTACACCACCTATCGAGCAAAGATTTATGTTGACTTAATGAGAATTCAGATTTGCCTAGTTAACTTGGGCAATTTAGAGTTGTTGTGCGAGGTATGTACGGCAACATTGCCTTTGAGATTGAAGTTAAGTGGGTAGGAATCGAGTTTATCTCGGACCATCTTAAATCCTCGTACTCACTATTCACCTCAAATTGGTTTGAGGAGGAATGCAGTTTGTAGATAAGTTCCCAAGTTTTAACTTCACTATCAAAAATCAGAGCCAATGCGACCGGAGCAGAATCAAGTTCAAGGCCGGTCTCCTCTAAAAGTTCTTTCTCAATTGCTTTAGAAGGATTTATATCTGGTTCAACACAGCCAGATGGAGCAAACTCCCACTCCCCAGAATAGTTCAGAACTGAATTACTTCTTTTCCCAAATAAAAAGGCACCATTGAATTCCGTAACCCCCTTTACTCCAAGCGTACGAACACCCAAGTCATAAGTTGCATCCTGCACCGCAAAGAAACGATATGAACAAGGCATCACATGCACGTTTGCTCCACCACAGCCATTTCGCTGCGCTCCGAGAACATGCAACAACGTCCCATCAAAACACGCTGGGTTGCTATTGCAAAGTTTTTCCCATCGAAGGTCCACTTCATCCATGTCCACTCCTTCAGGAACGAACAATCCTTCTTGCATGTGAATCGTTGCGGGTCTTTTAAGCAGCATTATCCAAATTCAATGCCCTGAGCGAGCGGCATTTCGTCGCTCCAATTACTCGTACAGGTTTGGCGTCGCATGTATACCTTCCAAGAGTCGGAGCCGGACTCTCGACCGCCTCCAGTATCTTTTTCACCGCCAAACGCTCCGCCGATTTCTGCCCCACTTGTACCAATGTTGACATTTGCAATGCCGCAATCTGAACCCTCTGGTGAGAGAAAGCGACCAGCGCTTCGCATCGAATTTGTAAAGATGGAACTGCTTAGCCCTTGATCTACGTTGTTGTGTAACTCAATTGCTTCGTCTAGGTCCTTAATCGTAAAGATGTAGAGGATAGGAGCAAACGTTTCATCTTTAGTAACTTCTGGTTGTGTTCCAACTGGAACTTTTACAATTGTTGGCTCAACAAAGTTACCTGGTCTATCTGCCAATCGTTCTATACCTTCGATACCACCGCAAAGAATCTCGCATCCCTCTTCTTTTGCTTGATCCAAGGCCTTTCGCATATCTTCAACTGCGTATTCGTTAATAAGTGGTCCCATCAAAGTTGTTTCCTCGAGTGGGTTACCAATTTGTACTTGTGCATACGCGTTAACTAAACGGTTTGTTACTTCATCAACAATTGACTCGTGGCAAAGCAAGCGCCTTGTTGATGTACATCGTTGGCCTGCTGTGCCAACAGCACCAAACAAAGTTCCGCGGATGACCATATCAAGATCAGCATCATCCATAATTATGATGGCATTATTTCCACCAAGTTCAAGAATTGTCTTTGCTAAACGGCCTCCAACAACTTCTCCAACTCTCCTACCCATTCTACAAGATCCAGTTGCACTAATTAACGGAATTCTTCTATCTGCAAGAAGCGGCTCGCCAACTTCTTCGCGTGAGCCGAAGACCAAACCAAACACATCGCATGGGTCTCCATTTTCGGGAGTGAAAATATCTTGATTTCGCATTACTTCATGAGCAACGTTTGTCATTGCAATAGCAGTAAGGGGTGTAGTACTGCTTGGTTTCCAAACCATGGTGTCTCCACAAACGGCTGCTATCATGGCATTCCATGCCCACACCGCAACTGGGAAGTTAAATGCAGAAATAATTCCTATGGTTCCAAGTGGTTGCCACTGCTCCATCATTGCATGGCGCGGGCGTTCGGATGCAATTGTTAATCCATAAAGTTGACGCGACAACCCAACTGCAAAGTCGGCGATATCTATACATTCAACAACTTCGCCAATACCTTCAGCAATGATTTTCCCCGCTTCCAATGAAACAAGTTCACCAAGTGGTCTTTCGTAGTCGCGAAAGGCGTTTCCGATTCGTCGAACGATTTCACCGCGTTTAGGCGCAGGTAGCATCCGCCATTCCTTAAAGACGGATTGGGATCGCGCCACTTGGTTATCGTATTCTTCCCTAGTTTGTCTACGAACTGCGGCAATTGGCTCACCAGTTGCTGGGTTGTACGAGATTGTATGTTGGTCGGTTGCGTCGGCTGGATCGACGACCCAAGGATGCTCAATTAACGATGTTAGTGTTGTTGTTGTCATCCCAGTATTCTAACACACCAAGAGGTGGTATTATGACAATATGCCACTAGATCGAAATGGAATTGCTAGACGTGCTGCTGCTGAACTAAAGGACGGGTTTTATGTCAATCTAGGGATTGGGATGCCAACCCTTGTTGCCAATTATGTACCTGAGGGGATGCAGGTTTGGCTACAGTCCGAAAATGGCCTGCTTGGGATGGGAGAATTCCCTACCGATGACAAGGTAGACCCCGACCTGATAAATGCAGGAAAACAAACTGTTACAGCAGTACCTGGGGCAAGTTACTTTTCTTCATCAGAATCCTTCGAGATGATTCGTGGTGGACATATTGACCTTGCGATTCTTGGTGCAATGGAAATTTCACAAGAAGGTGATATCGCAAACTGGATGATTCCTGGAAAGATGATTAAGGGAATGGGCGGGG
The DNA here is from genome assembly GCA_964558055.1 of uncultured Isosphaeraceae bacterium. GTDB lineage: Bacteria > Planctomycetota > Phycisphaerae > Phycisphaerales > SM1A02. The sequence continues at coordinate 3,447 of CAZLCM010000077.1, forward strand.
CAATGGATTTGGTCGCGGGTGTAAACAAAGTCGTTGTTATTATGGATCATGTCACAAGAAAGGGAGACCCAAAATTAATCCCTACATGCACTCTCCCACTTACTGGTCTTCGATGCATAGACATGATTATTACTGATTTGTGCGTCATGGAAATGAACAAAGAAAAAAGACGGTTTGAAATTACCGAACTCGCCCCTGACGTCACAATCGATGAAGTCCTTGAAAAAACCACCGCCGAAGTCCTCGTTTCCGCATCGTGCCAACAATAAACACCCGGAATAAACGACCCGCGGGATAGTTTTTTTCTTGCATAAATGTATATTTTATGCCATGCTAGTTGCGGGAGAAAAAGTGTTTTTTCGCCTTTTGTATTGGTAGCAATGATGCTACCCATAAGGAAAGGAGTTCTTGATGTTGACTTCTCTGATAGTTGTAAGTTTAATTACCGCCCCGAGTCCACTTGACGCAGTTGATTTAGGTTGCATTAGCGATGGCGATTGTTACGTTTCCGCAATGAATGAATCGGGACAAGTTGCTGGAATTGGCGATGCTCCAAATGGTTTTGGGCAACACAGTTTCCTTTGGAATGGAAACCAACTTGTACATATCGTTCCACTTACCTATCCAAACGGTGGGTATGTCTGGGCTTACGGCATGAATGATTACGCTGATGTTGTTGGCTACTCAAGTGCAGATAATGGCCAATTTCACGCTTTTCATTGGGATGGCGAACAAATGAATGATTTAGGTGCTCCACCATGGGCAGTTGTGAATTACAGCCAAGCAAAAGACATAAATAATAGCGGTTGGATTGTAGGGCTCGCAGGTGGAGTACCCTTCGATCTTCGCGGATTTATAAAACACGATGGTGTCTGGGACGAAATTCCAACTTTCGGTGGCAATGAAAGCCAAGCACACGCCATTAATGAACTCAATGATGTAGTTGGATTTACAAGAAATACCGAAGGAAAATTTCGTGCATTTGCTATACCCGCTGGAAATATATCGCAAATGACAGACATCGGTGATCTTGGCGGTGGCGCAGCAAACGCTAGAGATATAAATAACAACCGTGCAATCACTGGTTATTCAAAAGTTGATGATGTGTTCTGGCATGCTTTTTTGTTTACGCTTGAATCAGGCATGATTGACCTTGGAACTCTTGGTGGAAACGAAAGCCGTGCTTACGCAATTAGTGACAATGGACATATTGTTGGTCAATCAGAACTTCCAGACGGATCCCAGCATGGTTTCATTTGGATGGATGGCGGAATGTATGATCTAAACAATTACATTGTTCCGGATATCGACATAACAATCACAAATGCAAAAGGCATTAACAACAATGGCGTTATTTCTGCAGTGGCGGAGTATCCCGATGGAACGAAGCGTCCCTACTTATTAACTCCAATGGATGGAACCATCC
>CAZLCM010000078.1:0-4775 GCA_964558055.1 uncultured Isosphaeraceae bacterium
AATCACTAATAATGCAAGTACTATCAGATGCCCAACACATCCACATATCTATGTGTTGTGTGTAATCTACCGAAGTTGGAAATGCATCTGTAATCGTAACCTGCAAGTTTTGGTAGTCCTGCCAATACCCACGTATCTCAGCAGCAGACATTCCAACGTTTTCATTAATGATAAGTTCGGTCGCCCAACCTTTTGCATCAAGACCATTCAAGTGAAAATTGCCACCTCCATGCACGAGAGGAAGTTCATAAATCTCATGTCCTACTTCCTCAGCAAAGTATCCATTAAGCGCGTTGTCATTGGGCCGAGGCCGATTGTAGGTGTGATCAACAATTGCCCTACATTCGCCTTCGTAGATGTACCTAGGACCGTAATCACGAATCCAAATTGTGTCGACTGTGCGATAGAAAAACTTCACTCGGTCAGTATCTCCACCATAGGATGATATTTGAGAGAGTGCTTGCGCTTGTTCGTTTGACTGGTCAATTACGATAACAGCATCAGCTTCACCTACAGTTGTAATCCTTGCAGCCATTTCAGCAACTGTTGAGGAAAAGCCCTCCCAAGAAAGCAAAATCCCGTCCATCGGTTCATATTCAGCAACGCAATGGATTGGACCACTTGGAGGAGCGATAACACCTCTTGGTGGGGTAATTGGATTTCGCTTAATGTATCTTGCCTCCTCCTTTGTAAGATTACGCGGGATGTTTGCACCTTCAGGGTACGTAGGTGGGGCAGTAAGAGAAGCCAAAACACTAATTGTTGCAATAGAAATCATATTATTACCTATTTTAAGTATACGAATTTTTCGAGCAAATCAAACAAAAAAATAATACGATTCTATTCGTTCTCTGGTTGCACTTTACCTCTCAATCGCTTGGTTTCACCTCGTTTTTTCTTTGATTCTATTCGTTTAATCTTAGATGAGCGGGGGATTTTAGTTTTTCTGCGAGGACGGACTGTCTTTAGGGCTTCTTTAAGAAGTTCAAGAAACTTCTTTGTTGCAGCATCTTTGTTAGCCCGTTGCGACCGGTGTTTAGATGAAGAAACACGCAAAACACCCAACTTATTAATCCTAGTTGAGTATCTACTTCGAATACGTTGCTTCATCGATTTAGAGAGAGATTCTGATTCCCCAACATCAAATAAAAGGGTGGCCTTGGTAGAAACCCTGTTTACATGTTGCCCTCCAGGACCTGTACTTGTCCCATAAGTGAACGTTAACTCCTTATTTGGAATAGATACTCTTTCATTAACTCGTAACATCCACAAATAGTAACACCGTTGGTATTTACGAAGTAGATAATTTACAAATGTACATTTAAGAAATAAAACCAACTTTTCAGAACATTTTTATAAGAACAAATCTGTCATAAATTGCGTATGTAACTGAAGTTGACGCTTTATTAGGTCGATTCAAAATTAAAGATGAACTGGAAAAAAGTAAAAAATCGCTACAAAACGCGCTATCGATGGCTCTTCAAAAAAGAAGATGTTCTGATGAAAGTGCTAATTGCTACTAGCGGGCTTTTTATTGGACTAATAGTAGGCAAAGGAATTCAAGAGCTCTTCTCAACTGTGAGCTAAAGATTTTCCTATTTCTACTTGTTGGACACATCCCTCAACGCAGTGGTCTGTAGTTTCTTTTGGGGTAATCAAGGTATGTAAAGGTGTAGAAAGTTCTGGGAAATCAGTTCTAAAATGTACTCCTCTTGATTCCTTTCGTACTTGTGCCCCCATTGTTGCTAGATTTGCAAGCGTTAGCATATTGACCAATTCCCAAGCACGGGTCTCTGCTGGTGCTAATCGCATAACAGCATCGAACCAAAATGATAAATGTTGTCTTGCATCTTCTAGTGCTTGAGCATCTCGCTCGAGTCCCACTTGTCTCCACATCATTGATTTCATTGAATAGAGTAAGTCAGAAATACCAAGTTCAATGCCACTGGGAGCTGCATCAAGTTCTCGTCTTAATATACGAGCAGGTCGATGACGCTCTCTACCACCATCATCATTAACAACAGACAAGCCCGCTTCCCTTCCCAAAACCATACCTTCAAGAAGAGAATTCGATCCCATTCTATTAGCTCCATGCAAGCCACTGCTTGCGCATTCACCAACTGCATAGACACCTGGAATTGAGGTGCGACCCACGTTATCTACGTGAATACCTCCAATCATATAATGCGCTCCAGGCCTAACTGGCACTGGATCTTTTGCAATATCAATTGAAAAAAATCCACACATCTTACTTATGCCGGGGAACAAAACATGTGGATCACTGTCAACATTTGAAAGGTCTAGATACACGTTTGTGTCTTGAGTTTCAATCATCTGTCTAAAAACAGCACGGCTTACAATATCTCGAGGAGCAAGTTCAGCATCGGGGTGTGCTCTTGGCATAAATCTATCACCATTTTTATCTCGAAGAATACCGCCATGTCCTCGCACGATTTCACTTATCAAAACACGTGCAGCACCCGCTATATAAAGGCAGGTAGGATGAAACTGAAAAAACTCTGGGTCTCTAATAGTAGCTCCAGCACGGAATGCCATAGCAACTCCGTCAGCGGTAGCAATTGTTGGATTTGTGGTTTCTCTATAAAGTTGACCACCTCCACCAGTTGCAAGAATTATATTTGGTGAAGAGAACAAAACTAAATTACCCGCTTTGGCTTGAGCAACTACACCGTACGCCTCTTGGTCGGCTGTAACTATATCTAAGGCAAAAGTATTCGGGAAAGTTGTTATTAGGTTGTGTCCAGTCAAAGCGTTTGTCAATACACGTTGCATTTCTCTACCAGTTGCATCGCCATGTGCATGAACGACCCTAGGGTGGCTATGACCACCCTCGCGTGAACAATCTAACAATCCAGATGGAGTTCGGTCAAACTCTGTGCCAAGTTCTAAGAGTTTCTCTACCGCAGCAGGACCGCCCTCAACAACTCTTCGAACAACTTTTGGGCAACAAAGACCTTTGCCAACATTAATCGTATCTTCAATGTGTGATTCAAATGAATCACCATCAGTCATTACTGCAGCCATTCCACCTTGTGCCATATTGGTATTGCTTGTGCTGATATCTGACTTGGCTAAAACTGCGACTGATTTGCCTTCGTTTGCTGCTGTCAACGCAGCAGCAGCCCCAGCAACTCCAGTGCCAACTATTACAACATCAAAACGATATGCAGGAACAGAACGCAAATCTACTTCTACTAAATGTCGGTCGCAATGAAGAGTCATTGTGCACACTCTGTAATATCAATCATTCGTTCTAATGCCAATTTAGCATCATTAACTAAAATCAAACGGTCTGCTTCAGCAAGCCGCTCGCGCTTGGCGGATGTCTCATCCACTGTGTCACCTGCAAGCACTCTATTTAGGTCAGGTGCTTCACCCTTGCGAAGCAAATCGAGCATACCTGCTAAATGAGGTGGATCGTTCCTGCTCATTGTTGCACAACCACAGCCCGCACTGGTTGATTTATCGTCATCACCATGCAAATTCGCCTCTGCTAGATGCATAACTTCAATGCCTTTTTGCGCAGCTTGCTCTTTCAAATTCCGAACAAAATGCCCCTCAGTCCCCACCGCGAACTTGCTACCTTGGGGGGAGTCCATCACTTCGTTCCACAAGAAAGCGGTGCTTCCAGAGCCATCTGCAACTTGCACTGCTTCAAGTTTTGATTCAGGGTGAATAACGACTCGCCATCCTTTGTTTTTCCACCACAAAACTTGCTCTGGTGTAAACACAGTATGAACTCCACAGAAACCTCCCCAGAGAAACATTTCTGCTTCATCGAGACCTGGCAAGTCGCCTACTTTCCAATCAATACCTTCATAGAGTGGATTTGGAAACGTCACAAGTTTGCTCAAATCCATACCAAGTTTTGCGGCGGTGTTTCTTCCAAGATGTTCATCTGGAACAAACAGTATTTTTTTGTTTTGTTTGCGTGCCCAGTCAACGACAAGATGCGCGTTAGAACTTGTGCATACAGCACCGCCAGTGCGACCTGCGAGTGCCTTAATTCGACCAGAAGTATTCATATACGCAACGACAAGTAAATCGTCACCATATTTTGAAAGGAGTTGGTCTTCAATTGGCTTGACCATCCAATCCTTAGCCATCATCTCCATCGTGCAGCCTGCTTTGGGATTTGTAATCCAAACTTGCTGATCGTCACTTGCTAGCGTTGCAATAGTTTCAGCCATAAAATGAACAGCTGATTCGACAATAACTTTCTTTTCAGGATTTCTTGATGCCTGCAAGGCAAGTGCGTAACTATCTGCAACTTTGCCACCGTAGCGTTCAACCATTTTGACAATTTCCCCACCCATGTAGTAATGAGCGAGCAAAAGCAAACTATCCCCAAAGTGGTCAAGCGCTGGCTTAATGTAACTATCAAGCCACGGAATAACGCTTTCGGGGGTACGATCAGGCAGGGCGATATATTCCTCTGCGTAGGGTTTAAATTCCTCTTGGTACCAATCCAATGGCAAATCACCTTGACAAATCGGAATTTCCGGTTGCAAGGTGATACCAGTTAGTTGTGTCTGATTAGACATATACAACGTATTGTACTAGGTGCAGCACCTATAGTGACTGTCACGTGACTGTCACGTGACTGTCACTCGAAATTAATTCGGCTCAGAGCCGAATTAATTTCGAATGAATTGGACTTACTCTGTTGGCTTACTGGCAAGGTCCCCAGTTACCAACAATGATCAAGACGTCTGAAACGTCAACAACGCCATCGCCATTGATATCCGCTGAAC
>CAZLCM010000079.1:0-4769 GCA_964558055.1 uncultured Isosphaeraceae bacterium
TTCGCCAATTGGCATTCCAAATAGGCGAGCCGAGGATTTTACCCTATCCACACCACACGTCAACCCCCCAACAATGGGGGTTTTTAATGTTTTTTACTAGGTACTAAAATTGATCTTCTATTGGAAACAATTTTCAAATCGAATTGGTTACGTCATGGCTCCACCGCCGCCACTTCCCTTAGAATCGTCAGGATCACGATCATCAAATGGATCTTGTGGATCTGATGGTTCGTCTTGTGGCTCAGGGTCCTCTTGGGACTCGCCTTGACCCCTAACCTGTTGACGTAAAAGGTGTAACTCCGATTTTTGAGACTCAACAGAAGGGTACATAGTTCGCAATTCACCAGTAGCAATATGCTGCAATATCACAATATCACCATTCACATCTTCAAGAATATCAAGAACAAACCAGTCGACATCGCTCTCTTCCTCGTTAAGTTGCCCTATACGCTGCCCAACTTGCACTATGAAATTATCTTGAGTCCAGTTTCCATCACTAAACTCAAATAGTTCGACTGAAACATACCCGCTATCAAGGGCGTCTGGATTGCGGCTCTCTCCTGATCTTTTAGCGTTGAGGATGAACCATTGCATTGGTTCTTGTACTTCTATTACTGGTGACCACTCACTTACAAGTGATGGGACCGTTACCTTCTTTGCTAAATGTTTTTGCTCTGGGTACAAACTTGGCTTGTGACCAAAAAATGGATTCGCCAAATGCACGCTCATTCTATACCTATAAGTACCCCCAGCCATAACAGACATATCATGTGCCCAAACTCTTACCTCGCCCTCCATAATAACTTCTTCAACATTCGTTTGCGCTTCTTCAAGTGCAGTTATTTCTTCTTCAATCTCACTTCGTTTTCTTAAGTAGGACTGCATCTTTTCTCTTGCGCTATCAAGTTGTCTACGCAAGCGATCAAGTTTGGTTTCCCCTTTACCACCGCCTGAGCCACCACCCATAGGACCACCGCCTCCACCGCCGCCCATCGAATTTCCGTCTCCTCCACCGCTTCCCTCATCTTGAATTCGTTGATTTATTTTGTCAATTAGTTCTTGCTGTTTTGCGATTTTCTTATCAACCTGCGAAAGTTTTTTTTGTAACAATCCCTTCTCTGTCATTTCTCTAATTGAGTCATCCCAAGTCGCAGGATCTAGGTCGTCTACAGATGGAGAGTTATTTTTACAAAGGTAAAAAGGTGGTCTTGTAATCTGGTCTTGCAGACCACTTCGTAAGTCGCGAATAATTCTCTCTTTCTCGGTAGAGTCAATAGTTCCATCTTCTACTCTGTCACGATAAACAAGATGCCCAGGAAGAACCGAAATCAGTTTTGGGTCAGACCATATTCCATTATTAAGTTCTTGACGTTCGATTTGAATATCAAAGATATCCGCTCCACCGTCATACCATCTATCTGGAATCGCTTCAAGATTTTCTGTTGAAGATTGAAATGAAGAAACTGCAGCATCGATATCAAACAGAGCGTCAATTTGAATCCACGATGTGTCATGAGGTGGACCTTCAATCAAGTCCTCCAACTCAGTGACGCGTTCGATTTCAGATTCAAGAATTGTGCCGTACCACTGCCGTGGGCGAACCTCTGTAGGAGGATTAATCGTTGGCTCAGAATACATTACCAGTTCAGCCAAAACTTCTTGGCTCATGTCTACGTTGGAGGTCATATCAATAGTGGGAAAAACAACTCGGTCATTAGGTGAAATCGTTTGTTGTTGTTTTTGGTTAAAGTCATCGCTCAAGGATGTTGGTGCTTTAATATCAACTGGAGACGGAGCATCATCCATTATTTTTGGCTCCATCGTTCTGGCAACCTCGAGAAGTTCTTCATCAATCGTGGAAGCAGTGACAACTCTCTTACCAACTTTGACTTCTATATCTGAACCAAACGCACCCCAAGCAAACCAACACAATAATAGAATTGCAATTACTAGCACTGCGTACTCTAGGTACTCTTCCCATATTTTAGTTGCATTGTTTTTCATATCTGTGCTGTCCAATCTGAGTTGAAAAAATCAACTATTTAATACTAATTCCTAATGTCTTCTTTACTGAATCTGGCATAAATTCAGTCGTCCATGATCGCAACCATGCTGACTCAAATACAACGGTCATCTGAGAAACAGAAGTAGAACCATAATCAAACCCATCATCAAGAGCAGTAAATTTATCTGCTGGGCGAAGGTCCAAATCAACAACCGTTAAGAAGTTATGAGATGCAAATCCGTCTAAAATCACAGGGATTCTTTCAGAGTTCACTATCATCGAAACGCGAATTTGAAGCAAATCATAGAGCCCATTAGTATTTCTTTGCGTGTGAGTAAGAACTTCGCCCGTCTCACCACTATTTGACGGTCCACCAGAGGGCGGACTATTTGGATTTGAAGGTGAACCTGAACCGCTTCCCCCACCATCATTGCTACCACCGCTAGTTAATGGTCCACCTCTACCGGAACCTCTGCCGCGATCTTTTTTAGGTGGATTTGTCGGAAAGTCAGGAGAACCCTTGTCTTTACCACCAGTTGGCGCTTCAGCGCTAGCTATAGGTAATCCAATAACTTCAATAGACAAAACTCTTTTGATTAATGAAGTCAATTCTGTCTGTCGGTCGTTTATCTTTGCTATAGCGTCGACAATGTCTGCAACTGCCCAGTATCTCCATTGCCAAACAAATAGTTCTCCAACACTTGGAATAGACGACAAAGAGAACAATGGGATATTCAATATTGATTCTTCAAAATAAACACTCATATCTTGTGCTTGAGTTCTCAAGATTGAGAGTCGACTTTTTGAAAGGTGTTTTTCTAAACTCTCTCTTTGTTCAGCGGTGAGATTCGCATCTTGCTTGGTGCTCAAATGAGAATCCATAAAACGAACTCGCTCCTCTTCAAGTTGCGAAACAAGTTCTTCGCGTTCTGGCGGGGATCCTGCGTTTGCCAAAGTTAAAAGTGCTTTGTATTTCTTCACTAATTGTCTATAAAAGAGTTGCGGAATTGTTTCCATCTGTGATTGAGTCGGGGACGGGAATAATTCGCCTGCAAAGAGTACTTGGAAATCACTTCTGTTAAGCGCCTTTGCAAGATCTAGAACTTCCTTGGCTTGACCACTAATTTCACCTGTAACAGATCTGTATTGGTCAATCAAAGATTGATTAATAACTACTTCTATTGTCTCACCACTACCTGGCAGTGTTACTTCGGAGTTCTGTAACTTGTCAATTTTTGAAAAGTAACCGCCACGTTTTTTGAGCGTATCTTTTACGTTTTGCTCAAATCCACTTGCAATGTGAGGAAGTCCTATTACTGCTGCAATACTCACAACAACGAGAATGACCAACACTAAATTCGATTTGCACCAAGATACAATTTTTTGTGTATCTAAATCCAATCCCTTTTTCTTCTTGCTCATCGTCGTCCTCCCTTATCAGCGTTATCTCCGACATTTGGCTGAGGGAATATTTCAACCTCAAACGTAATCGTTGCTCTGTACCATTCAACACCTTCTGGGTGTAGTTGTGGGTCAGTGTGTTTAGGAAGTGGAGCAAGTTCATCAAGAGTTTCGTTTGTTACTTGTTTGAATGGAACAGTTGCTCCCTCAGTTGGTGTGTTTGGTGTGTTAGGAGTTCCACCTTCCTGTTGACCACCTCCGCGACTTCCACCGCCACTTCCTCCACGAAGACCACCTCCGCGACTTCCGCCGCCACTACCTCCACGAAGACCGCCACCGCGACTCCCGCCGCCACTTCCACCGCGAAGACCACCACCACGGCTTCCGCCGCCACTACCTCCACGAAGACCTCCTCCTTGGTTTTGGCCACTTTGCGAGCCACCTGAAGAGGTAAGGGTTTCATTAAATTCGGAGCCAGTCAACGTCTCAAGAAGTGATGGGTTACAACTAATCGAGTTGGTAACAATTCGGTAAGGCACATCTGCTCTATCTCCCTCTGGATTTTCGTTATCGGTTAGCCATTTTGCAACTGTACTTGTTAAATAATTAACTGGATCAGCATGGCTTAACTGAACCTCTAGTTTCACAGCGATTTTATTAGGCACAGTTTGAGGTACAAGTTCCCCGCTAAGTTCATGTAATTGCACTATTGGACGTTGCTTTGCATCTGGGTATGCCTTCAAGAAATCAGCCAAAGTCATTGTTCGATTTGCAGGTCCTGCAGACGCAAGGGCTTCAGCAGAGTCGTTTACTACATAAGGCCAAACGTCCCTGTAATCAAAAAGGTTGATTAGCTGAGCTGCTTCGGTACCTATTTTCCCTTCTTTCTCAGCATTTCTATAACTTGCTACTAACTTGTCTGCGTCACCTTCAACAGATCTAGCTCGTTGATAGCCAACATCAGACCTTTCTAATTTCTTCTCTTGTAAAAATGGACCGAGAATTGAAAGTGCGCTTCCAAGCACAATTATGCAAGCGGCAGCAACAAACCATTTTGTTTTGTTGTGCCACATCTGCTCTCGGAGAATTGCAGCGGGAACAAGATTGATGTCTATTTGACCGTGTCCGATTCCTTGAAGCGCAAGCCCGTATGCAGTTGCCATATTCACACAGTTCTCAGCGAAAGATGCTGCTTCCCGCCCGCCAACATCTATCCTTTTGAATTCATCAAGTCGGGTTACATTCACTTGGAGTTGTTGCCCAATGAATTTCCTAAGGCCAGGAATTTTAAACGTAGAACCGATCCCTATCATCTCAGTCAACTCACCCATTGACGAGGCATAACTCATTGAGCGTTGTAACT
>CAZLCM010000080.1:0-4766 GCA_964558055.1 uncultured Isosphaeraceae bacterium
TTGCATCGGCGTTAAGTCCAGCCCAGTAGGTGTCTGCACAACCAATTCCAAGTGTATCACAAGGGGTCGCTTGACAAGTACCGCAACCGGGCTCACTCACTGCACAAAAAGAATGCTTTAACCACGCAGTGCCAATTTGTTCAAAGCGGCCATCTGCAAGTCGATAGCAGGTTTGAGCAATGACAGGATATGATTCGTTCCCGTTGGAACCCCAGGACGCTACTTCGTCACCCCAGTTGCAAGAAGTCGTCCCAAATGCGTAAGAGAGTATTCCGCCGCCACTACCGTAGGTTTCCATGTCAAGCCCACCGCTACCACCTGTATACCAACATACGACATCGGGGCCAACAATCCCATTGACGTCATTTTCTCGCGGATCCGCGAGCCCTAGTGAGTATAGGGAGACAGTTGCTCCAGTAACTACAATTGATAAAATGAATGCACTTTTGTTCATAACGAATTCTCTCCTGTTTTTCAATAACTATAGTATTGCCATAGTGACATATACGGCTAAAAATGCAAGGTAGTTTCTTGCAAAAAACCATTTATCTTGATTTATAGTGTGTACAGACTACTTCAGGGGGCACTACTGCAATGCTTGCAACAGAGTTTTGCGTACAGTTCGATACTGCTTAGCAAGTTCATTGGGCGCACAATCTATTTCAAATCGATGAGCAATTCTGCTGTGCCGACACTTCCCTCAGTCCACCCACCGACCCGTATGAGATATCCAGAGCCTTGTGTAACGGGAACGACCACATGACTGTGCCATCCACCTGCCTCTGAGCCACACTCATATTCAGGCGTATCATCGCTACAGCCTAATAGTATAAGATTTCCACAGTCAACTCCATCGTATACAACGAGGTCAGTGTCATAATCTGCAGATCCACCTGTTTGCTCACATGTGCTTATAGTCAATAGCCCGCTTGTCGCAGCAACATACTTAAGCCAGCGATCATTCCCTGTTACACCGTTATCAGAAGTCTTGCACTCTACGTGATTTGGTCCATCGGTAGTTGCGTTCGTTGTGTCCACAAAATGTAGACCGTCTAAGATTAGAGGCGCATCTTCACAGAAGTCAGCACCAACACCACATGTAACATCAAGGCAGATAGAATCAGTGCCATGCCAGGTGCCGCCAAGATTATCGCATTCTATCGATGTTGTGCTTGAGTGACACTGGCCATCAACATTGCAACATGCTCCCGTACTACTACAAGAAACATCTGCACAAGATGTAAACGGCCCGTTCCAAACTCCACCAGCCAGATCACAATCCGATTCTGTATTTGCAATGATGCAAGTTCCATCGTTTAAACAGCAAGACCCACCAAAACCACAACTCTGTCCCCAATCGCTAATGAGTGCCAACAGATCTTTTATATTGACGCAACAATCCCCAGTTGCATCTGCTGGTGGTCTATATGTTCCATCACCACAATCTCCCCACCAATCAAATAGGAGGAGTAAGTCGTCAATATCAACAATACCATTGCTCATTAAGTCTGTGGGGCAAGGAGTTTCTGCAAGTATGCAGGGATCGACATTTAGACGTGGTGCTCGAGTCGAAACAAACTCATTTTTTGTGTAGCCGTTTCTAAAGGGTTGTAAGGTGATAACACCATCGGAAGGAGGAACGTTAGATAGAAACCAAAAATTGTATGTAGTGCCCCAGCGAATTGCATTTCCAGTTTCATCTTCCTCATGTGAACTTGTAGACCAACGAATGCGATCCATTTGGTTGGACATCGCCCAGTCAGTTGAATCAATACCGGAACCGCTGTGATGTTCAACATCATGAAATCCCATTTCAAGGACTTTGCCACCAAGTGGAATTGCAATTTCAACCCCTCGCACTCCTCGGTTCGCGTTTACATTTTGAACGGCATATTCGTATCGATACCACCCATCAGATACTGTTGAAACAAGTACAGCAGTCAAAACTGTTCCATCTCCTAGAGGTCGGTTTTCGGTTAACCTAACGGAGGGGTTCAATTCACTCCATGCTTGTAACACGGGCTCTCCTACACGGTCGTCCCCAGAAATAGAAACATGCCAGTTGCCATCGGAAAATGAAATTGTAATTGGCTGCCAAGTCGAATTATTAAAATGATTCCCATAGAGTGAATCGTGTGCAGAGACGAATTGGATTTCACCAAAGTACTGAGCACCTGTTGGCGACGATGGCTCTAAATCAGAATGATGTACTTGTAATCGTTTGAATATTTCATTGCCACTTTGACCCCATCCACTTGGCGGAAATGGAAAGTGGCCTAGGAATGCATTAACTTGTGATCGGGGACCTTGGTATGGCTGAATGCCATTGGTAGTAGCGTTATATGCATCAGCGCAACCGATGCCTAGGTGTTGATTATCATTTGGTGGATCACATTCACAGTCGCAGCGGTTTGGGCTTTGTGCCGCAGCAAAACCATGCTTAAGCCAAGACACTCCGACTTGCTCAAATCGACCGTTCTTGAGTCTGTATATAGCACTAGAAATGACAGGATGGTCGGGTGTGTCACCCACCCAATCAAGTACTTCGTCGCCAATGTTGCATGCATCGGTTCCAAATGAAAATGCTGCAATATCTCCGACAGAACCATAACTGAGGCTGTCCCAAAATCTTGAAACAACATCAGGACCGATGCTATAGCAATCCCGATCAGTATAATCTTCGCTAGCTGTTGCAGCTGTCCCGCATAAAGCGATCACAGCAATCGCAATATAATTTCTTAGGTAGTTTTTCTTCAAACCTATCTCCTTCTTGGCAGCGCCCGTACTCACGGACTATTGTCACACGGTGTAGTGGGAATAGCAAGGAAAATAGGTTAGGTTCAACTAGAACCCGCCATTACACCGTGCTAGGGGGGCACTTCCTATCGCTAGAAGACCAAGACACTAAACCATCAGGTTAAGCGCGTATTTTCATTCACGGGTTTTAACACTAGCCCCCCCAATAAATAATACAACCCCTCTGTGGTTAGCAGAGGGGTTGAGTACTTTATTTAGTTTTATTGCCTTTCAACCAATCAAATACCAAAGAGGAAAAAGGAAAATCCAAATAACATCGACAATGTGCCAGTACAACCCCCCGCACTCAACTGCGGTGTAATGTCGCTTGGAAAAATCGCCTCGTTGCAATCTCCACATCAGCCAAAGCAAAACAATCATTCCAACCAATACGTGGATACCATGCAGCCCTGTCATAAGGAAGTACAGTCCAAAAAATAGATGAGCATTTGCTGGTCTATTATCATCAAGTTGTGGAATCGATGGTCGCTCGTACGCCACCATTCTTTGGGAAATCGAAGCGCTTTCGGGGGCAAGACCTGTTGGAGCTTGCATCGCATGCGGAACCGTCGATCGGGGCAAGGTATCAAGGAATGATTCCGGTTCATCAGGAATTACAACTGGAACTGGAATAGCAACCTCAACTTCCTCAACTGCACCTTCTTCTACGTCCACTGATTCGGTCGCTGGTTGAATTTGTAACGTCCTAAGGTATGCAATGATGTCATGCAATCCTGCGTCTTTGAGCATTGGGTTACCACCCCTTGGTGGCATTTGCAACTGCAAAATGCTGTCCGGAGCATTCGCTGGTCGCCCAACTTTTACGAACTCGACAAGTTCGGTATTCGTGTGATCCCGAACATACGCACTTGTATTTAAGACTGTTCCCTGACCGGAGATTCCTTCTCCTTGGGCGCCGTGACATGAACGGCATGTTGCGTTCCACAACTGCCTACCGTTTATCGCATCACCCTCATACACGGAAGTTGGTCCTGCAATAGACCCGCCTTTGTGTTCAGACACTTCATAGAAACCCATGCCACCGACAAGATGATCGTGGAACTTGTGTTGATATTCAACTGACTTGATTGCCATAAATATGCAGGCACAGATGAAGGTAATACCAAGTGATAGAGCTGCCATTCGTCGCTTCTCTTGTTGCACATACGTAATTGCCATCGCCATCGTTAAACTACTAATCAACAGAACTGCTGTGTTCGCTGCGCCAAACCGCTCGTCGAGAAACTGATCACCCCACAGAAATAGATCGTAATGATTCGCTCTAAATACCGCGTAACCACAGAACAAACCCCCAAAAAGTAAGACTTCGGTTGCTAAGAACAGCCAAATCCCTAACTTTGCCGCTTCATGTTGCTGAGGCATATCACGGAAGTGGTGCTGAAGATAGGGTTCATGGATTTGAGACATTTGCGTAACTCCTAAGATTCGTAAATAGAGTGAACGAAATTGAATAAACAGACAATACGTGCTCTTTCTTTAGCATTGAATTTCAGCATTCTTCCGAGCATAGAACCACCAATTAACAATGAGGCAACTAAGGTAATACCCAGCAAAACCGTACAAGGCGTATTGAGGAGTACCTGATTTAATTTGGGTGCCAAATATTTTAGGGATCAAGAACGCTCCATAAGCAGCAATCGCAGAAGTCCAGCCAAGGACAGGACCTCGCATGTCTCGATCAAAAATCACTCCAATCATTCGAAATGTTGAACCGTTTCCAATTCCTGTTGTGGCAAAGAGTAAGATAAATAAAAGCAAGAAGGGAATAAAGTATTGCTTTGGATTCTCGGACTGCATTGCCAATGAAACGAAGTAGCCAGCACCTATTGTGGCGACGATCATAATGATCGTGTCCCAGTGGGTAACCCGAGCGCCGCCCCATTTATCTGACATCCAACCACCAATAGGTCGAAGGAGTGCACCAACACCTGCACCGATCCAAATGAATC
>CAZLCM010000081.1:0-4711 GCA_964558055.1 uncultured Isosphaeraceae bacterium
TTGCGCTACCAATCCTAGATACTCTGCTTGCAATAATTAGAAGAAAGTTAGCAGGTAAAGCAATGTCAGATCCAGATTCAAACCATATCCACCACATTATCAAGCGAAAACTTGGAGGCGTCAAATTTACTGTTTTCTCCCTTTACGGCATTTCTGCTATTTTCTGTATGCTTGGAGTCGCTCTTGCTTACGCACACATTTCAGAGGCGATTCGTTCTTGGGTGATTTATCTCGCAGCGGTTTTGATTTTTGGTGGAATAAGTTTGATTGCTCTTAACGCAGCGAAGCGGCACGAGGAAGCATGAAAAACTCTCCTACAAGGATCTTGTTTGTTTGTATGGGAAACATTTGCAGATCGCCTGCTGCTGAATGTTTCTTTAGAAGTTCCTTAGAACTAATGGGTGAAATTGATTCTTTTATTATTGACTCGGCAGGAACAGGAGGATGGCATGCTGGGAACAAACCAGACAGACGCATGCGCGCAGCTGCGAAAAAACATGGGTTAGTAATTTCAGGAAGCGCAAGGCAAGTTACAACCGGGGATTTTTCATCGTATGATTGGATTTTTTGCATGGATAAAGACAACCACGATGATTGCATTTCGATGGGAGCAAATCCGGAAAAAACCAAATTATTCTTGCCTTTTGTAGGTCATAAGTCATTGGAGGAAGTTCCTGACCCATATTATGGCGGCGATGATGGTTTTGAAAATGTTGTTGCCTTAATTCATAAAGCATCTATTCAATTAGCAGAGAAACTTTGCACCTAAATTGATAAAATGCAAATATGTCGAATCAAACTCTGGAATGTACGTCTTGCGATTGTGCAAGCGATAAACCAAACTCAGTTGTTCTTATAGCTGACTCGTTTAGAGAACTGGGTCTACAGGCGCTACAATCATTTGGCTGTGAAATTGTTTTGAACCCTTCTTTGAAAGATGAAGAATTGTTAGAAGCAATAAAAACAACATGCCCCGACGTTCTGGTTGTTCGATCTACGAAAGTTACAAAAGAAATGATGGACGCTTGTGAGCGATTAAGCGTAATCGTTCGTGCTGGTGCTGGTTATGACACTATAGATGTTGCTGCTGCATCGAAGCGAGGAATATTTGTTGCAAATTGCCCAAATAAAAATTCTATAGCAGTCGCGGAACTCGCTTGGGCTTTGATCCTTTCCTGCGACCGCAGAGTTCCAGATCAAGTCATTGATTTACGTAATGGTAAATGGGATAAAAAATCTTATGCAAAAGCAAAAGGAATTTACGGAAGAACGCTTGGCGTAATTGGATTGGGTGGAATCGGTAGAGAAGTTATTACTCGCGCTAAAGCGTTTGGCATGAACGTCATCGCATGGTCGCGTTCACTTACTGAGGAGAATGCTTCGGACCTTGGCGTTAATCGATGTGACAGTTTGCTTAATCTTGCAAAGATGGCAGATATCGTGACAATCCATCTGTCTTCCACGCCAGAAACAGAGAACATCATTGGTGCATCGTTTTTGGATGCGATGCAGGATGGATCGACGCTAATTAATACAAGCAGGGGCAAGGTGGTAGACGAAAAAGCACTTAATAAAGCAATGAAAGAGAAAAACTTAACGGTTGGTCTCGATGTTTATCAAAATGAACCATCAACGGGAGAATCTGATTTTTTACCTGATATTGTGTCAAATGATTGTATGTACGGAACGCATCATATTGGCGCATCAACAGAACAAGCACAAGATTCAATTGCAATGGAAGCAGTGCGAATAATCGAAACGTACATAAAAAGTGGCGAAGTCCCAAACTGCGTAAATAGAGCGAAATCAACACCAGCCAAAGCAATGCTTTCGGTTCGCCATTTGAATCTCCCAGGCGTACTTGCTCACGTTTTTGAATCTATTAGCCATTCGGGCGTCAACGTAGAAGAGATGGAAAACATAATTTACGAAGGTGCTCAAGCCGCGTGCGCGAGAATTCAATTAGACGAAATTCCAAGCCAAGAACAAATTGAACTTATTCGTGATAATGACAATGTGTTGTCAGTCACTGTTTCAACCATCTAACACAAAGAATTATTATGACTACCACAACAACCGACCGAATTCTAAACTTTTCAGCTGGTCCAGCAACTTTGCCAGAGCCCGTCTTGACACAAGCACAAAAGGATTTGTGGAATATTGCAGATAGTGGAATTGGTGTTTGTGAACATAGCCACCGAGGACCCGTTTTTAACAAAGTTATAAACGAAACAGTTTCGGACTGTAGAGAGGTTGGAAATGTTCCAGAAGAATTTGATATACTTTTTCTACAGGGTGGTGCAACACTTCAGTTTGCAATGCTTGCCATGAATTTTTTGAACGATGGGCAAACGGCTAACTACATTGATACTGGGGTATGGACAACGAAGGCAATAAAGGAAGCGAAGAAAATTGGGAACGTGCACGTTGCGTTTGATGGTTCAGAGAGTAATTATGATCATTGCCCAGATAAGGGAGAATTGAATTTGATAGATGATGCTGCATACTTGCATTATTGTTCTAACAATACAATCTACGGAACTCGTTTTACAAATGTGCCTGAAACGAACTCCTCTGTGATTTGTGATATGAGTTCAGATATGTTTTCTAGGCAAATTGATTGGTCAAAACTAGACATGGCATACGCCGGCGCCCAGAAGAATCTAGGTCCTTCGGGAACGGTTCTTGTCATTATCCGTAAAGAGATGCTTGAAAAGTGTCATGATTCACTTCCACTAATGTTGAATTACAAAGCAATTGCATCAAAAGATTCTTGCTTAAACACTCCACCCACTTTTGGTATTTATTTAATGGGGCAAGTGTTTAAGTGGATTTTATCAGGAGGTGGTTTGCAGGGAATAGAAGAACGCAACGAGCGTAAGGCAGGAATGATTTACCAAGCACTGGACTCAAATAAAGATTTTTACACAACGTTTGCTCGGGAGTGTTGTCGTTCAAGGATGAACATTTCATTCAAAACAAAGACACCAGAACTAGATGCACTATTCCTTGAGGAATCATCTAAACTTGGGATGTCAGGGTTAAAGGGGCACCGAAATCTTGGTGGCTTGCGGGCTTCTGTTTATAACGCCTTCCCAGAAGAGGGTTGTGAAAGATTCGCTGAATTTTTAGAGTCATTTGCGGTTTCACACTAAGAAAGTTCGTGTATAAATAATCCGCTTCGTAGTTTGGGTTCAAACCAAGTGGATTTAGGTGGCATTATCAAGTTAGCATCAGCAACGTCGAGAAGTTGATCAATTGTTGTGTGGTGCATAGAAAATGCTATCGCCGCATCACCATCATCAACACGTTTTTCCAACTCGCCTGTTCCGCGAATTCCACCCACAAAATCAATTCTTGTATCACTTCTTGGATCACCTATACCAAGCAATGGGGAAAGCACGCGTTGTTGTAACAAGTCAACATCTAATGATGCAATTGGATCAGCAAAATCGATATCATTGAAAGTTAGAAGGTACCACCCATGTGAACGACCTAGATAAATGCAGCAAGATCCTGCACTCTTTGGTTCTTGGATATCTGATTTAGATATAGTTCCAATCCCCTCAAGTTTGGTAAGAAGTTCTTCTACAGAATTTCCATTTAAGTCAAAAACAACACGGTTGTATGGAAGAATATCGAGTTGTGAAGAAGGGAACAACACCGTTAGAAACCAGTTGTATTCTTCACTTCCTTCGTGATTAGAATTGTTTTCTTTTAGTTGCTCTGCTGCTCTGGCCGCACTTGCTGACCTGTGGTGCCCGTCAGCAACATAAGCAAGATTAATGGATTTGCATGCTTGTAGGAGCCCGTCTTCATTTTCAACTCTCCAACCCGTGTGCATCACACCGTCATCTGCCACAAAATGAAACAGTGGTCGCTTGTTCATCTCTTCATCAATAATTGCGTCAACGGTATCGTTACCTCTGTATGTTAGAAAAACCGGACCGGAATTTGCGTTAATGCCAAGCACATGATTTGTTCTATCATCTTCTTTTACTTGGCGAGTTTTTTCGTGTTTTTTAATGATGTTGTTGTTGTAATCGTCAATATGGCAACAGGCAACAATCCCAACTTGGTGATGCTCTCCCATACACTGTCTGTATAAGTAAAGAGACGGTTCTTTGTCTTTAACAAGAGCACCTATTTCTTTAAGTCGCTCATAGTTTTCTTTTGCTTTTGTGTAGACGGCCTTGTCATAAGGCGAAACATCAAGACCAAGGTCAATTTCAGATCTCACAACACGTATGAAACTGTCTTCGTTCTGCTTTCCGATTATCGCTGCTTCCTCACGGTTAACAACGTCGTATGGAACACTTGCAACACGGGTTGCATCAGATGTGGTGGGGTGTACAGCTTGGAATGGTTTTATTCGTAAAGTTGGCATGTGAGAAGTGTACCGAAATGACAAAATGGGAAAGGAAGTTGGGTTAATTCGTCTTCTCATAGACGCTCGGATGATTTGGCTCATCTAGACGGATCCTTCCCCCGATGATTGATAAGCAGCGGAATTCTTGGCCGTCAGGAAGAGCATGGCTCAGGACACCCGCTTCAATCCCGCCGCTTGGATGGCAGCAGGAACCCCGAGGTTCGAAATCGCCGTGATTTCGATCAAGTCACCCCAGGCCCCGCAATCTACAGTTCAGATTGCTTACAAAGGGAGCAAACGTATGAATACACTCACCACAACAAACACAAACATAATTCGACG
>CAZLCM010000082.1:0-4673 GCA_964558055.1 uncultured Isosphaeraceae bacterium
AAGTATGGTGGATATAGACATCACTTGCAATACTTGCCACTATCGTATTGAATACCCATACATTGCACACGATTTGATTGGAATAGATTTTTGGATTTTCTCCCAGAACAAGAAATTAACGACTTATTAAACGAGTTTGGTATCACCTCAACCCCTTCAGGCGACGAGTGTATTGTCTACGAAATGGGAAATGAGCAAGCAGAGGTTTTTGATTGCTTGTGTTTGGACGGGCAAGAATGTGGTGGAGAAGGTTGGACTAACATAAACTTGGGTGCTGAAGCTCTTGTGGCGGCGGCTACTGAGAGTGCAAGAAAAATCCACCAAGGACAAACAATCCTTATACCTTGTGGTAAATGGCGATGTGTTTTTGATGCAGTTGCGTTTAGCATGGCGGGTAACGAACTATGGCAAGAGTTTGATGCGTCTGCGACTATTCGTCTAAACACAAGAGACCCTCTTTTGTTTGAGCCCGGAGATGAACAAATTCTTGTTACGCTCCTTTCGGCACTCATGAATGACGGTCAAACGCCCGACCAAAGCGTCTTTTTGATTCCAGCCGGCGCACCTATTCTTGTACACCTTCAGCCAGAGGGCCCTGTCAAGTTGTGGTTTGGCAACCGTGTTCTAGCCGATGAAGTGCGGGAGCACTACGCTCCTTAAATTTATGCCACGAAAAAAAACAGACCCATGGTTTAAAAAAGAAACTGTTTCGGTTGGGAGAATTGAACAGGCAAGGGCTTCCGAGAACTGGGACGAGTTGTCAATAGCCCTAAAAGATCTTTGTGCTGCAAGGCAAGAAATGTACGAGGCGGCAAAAAACGGAAAGCGTGTTCAGATAATCGACTCAATAGAATTGGGAGAGCAGATAGCACATGGTGGAAGATATTTAGTCCAGCCACCCCTGGTTGGAAGGGATGCTAGCATTCTTTCAAATACACTTCACTCAGAGGGTATTTCAGCAATTGTTCTCTGCAGGGAACCGACAACCTCTCTTGGGCTGTGCCCAATCGTTGCGCTTGGTAGCGGGGTTATTGTTAGGGTGCAAATTGAAGAGCCAAAAACACCAAACAAACCAACGTGTGGTTGGTTTGATCACGCTATTGAAGAGCTTGGAGACCACATACTTAGCAAACTCAACGCCGATGGGGCTATTCAAAGGCAACTTGATTACATAATTGGGCACATTCCCGCTGCCCCAACGCATGTTGGTTTATATACCACCGCAATTGGGTTGTGCCGCACGTTACAGGCCGAGACCGTGTAGGATTTAAACAATAAGAAAGAACTACGCGTGGCAATTACTACAACACTAGCAACAAGATACTGGCTCAAAACAATAATCATGGCTGTCGTCTGCTTAGTTTTTGGAGTGTGGGGCATTTGGGATTACGCAGTCGCAATTCCAAATGCTATTCAAGAAGCAGACCGTGCCGAGTTTTTGAGAGAGACAATCCAACCCGCACTAAAAGTATTGGAGAAGGGCTCAGAAGAGAGAGACAAGGCAATAGTTGAGTTAAATGTAACTATTGAAGAAGATGACGGCCTTGATAAGGATTGGAGCGCTGCTCTTGTTGAGTTCAGGGGTGCTCTAAGTGGTGGTGGAGAGAATCAACAAAAAGCAGACAACCTTCTTGGAGAATATTTAAACAAATATGGCAGCGTCACAAGACCAAGTAAATTTGATCGACCAGTCCAGTGGGTTTTTATGTTATGCCTCCCGTTTGGTTTTTATTATCTGTGGGCATATTTCAAAATGTCCAAGCGTGCAACTTCTTACCGACTAGATGATGATGGAACCCTAACTACTCCCGAAGGAACTTGGTCTGCTGAAGAAATCAAAGATATTGACATGGAAAGGTGGATTGCAAAAACGGGTAAAGCAAGAACAACGTGGACCGCCAAAGTTATAGTAGAAAACCACTCTCCAATATTGCTTGATGATTATATTTTCAAAGACATGCACCTAATCATTGGCAAACTTGCACATGATTTCTATCCTGAAAGTTGGACACCACTTGCTAGGAGGGTAAGGACAGATAAAACCGAAGAGGCAAAAAGCGCCGGTGAGGAAGAATAGTGACTCTTCTTTCTTCTTCAAACCTAATTAAAAGTTACGGAGGAAGAAGGGTTGTCGATGAGGTCTCGCTTGAAGTTAATGCTGGTGAGATTGTTGGGCTGCTGGGTCCAAACGGGGCTGGGAAAACAACATCGTTTCGCATGATGATTGGGATGATTACACCAGAGGGTGGCCGAGTTTTGTTCGATGGAGAAGATGTCACGTACCTTCCAATGTATCAACACGCACGCCGAGGAATGGGCTATTTGGCCCAAGAACCCAGTGTCTTTCGCGGAATGACTTGTGAAGACAATTTGTTAACGATTCTTGAAACTCTGCCTATTTCAAAACCAATTCAAAAACAACGGTGTAATGAGTTGTTAGAACAGTTTCACCTCGAACATAAACGAAAGCAACTCGCTAGAACCTGTAGTGGTGGCGAGAGGAGGCGGTTGGAAATCGCGCGCTCTCTAATCATGAGACCAAAGTTGATTTTGTTAGATGAACCTTTTGCAGCAGTTGACCCGCACACCGTTGAGGATGTACAAAACGAGGTTCGAAAACTTGCAGATTCAGGAATAGCCATTTTGGTTACCGACCACGCTGTCCAACAAACCCTACACATTTGTGACAGGGCTTACATTATCGATGAGGGAAAGAACCTAAAAGACGGTGATCCAAAGACCATTATCAATGATGAGATGGTCAGAAAGCACTATCTAGCATCCACTTTCCGAGGCGATGAGTTTGATTAAGGTTTGGCACCCAAGTTGCCTCACTCTATATAATCCATGATTATGAAGTTTTTGCTAATGGCGTTTTTGGTTTTGCCCACAATGTTTGGGTGCGTAAAGCGAACCATATCAATTACAACTAATCCTGATGGTGCTCTTGTTTGGGTTAATGACCGAGAAATGGGTCGTACTCCGCTCGAATTTGAGTTTACTTATTATGGCGAATACGACATCAGGGTAGAGTTAAACTCTCACGAACCGATAATGACAACCGCTTGGACTAGCCAGCCGGTTTGGGATGCTCCCTTTGTTGATTTTGTTGCAGATGTTGCCCCCTTAAATCTAAGTTCAAATACAAACTGGCACTTCAATCTAATGCCACTAAACAACAATCATGAAGAATTATTGAATCGAGCAACAACTCTTCGAACTCGTGCTCTTGGCAATCATGCTAAATAAGTCAAGACCATTTATAGGAGTGTTTTTCGTTTTGGTTGTTGCCGCTGGAGTTGGTTGGTGGTCTTCCAAAGTAGAGGCAAAGATAACAAACCACGTACACCAAGAAGTTGTAAAACTTGTTCCGCTGTTTAAAAACAATCCATCAGCGATTGACAAACTTGTTGTGAATAGAGTTTTGCAATCAACCATTGAAAGTTCTCTTAAACAGGTTTGCGAAATGTCAACAAAGTGTGATGGTAGATTCGATGTTGTTGTTACCGATGGAGACACTGAAGAATATGGCGATGGAACAGCGACACACGTAGCTGTTTTTCAAGTCAATTCTAAGCCGGTTGCTGGACTTAGAATTATTTGTTCTTCAGAAACAGACCCACTTTTAATTTCAGGAGCGTGGATTAAGTGAAAGTTTGGATGAATGGAGTGTTTGTTGAGGATTCAGAGGCAAAAATTAGCACCTTTGATGCGGGGCTTCAGCACGGGGTTGGGCTTTTTGAAACCTTGAGCGCAAAAAACGGAAGGGTCTTTCGTGCCACAGACCACATGAACCGAATTGCGGACTCTGCGGCAATGCTTCGTCTAACGGAAAAACTTCAAACCGAGCCGCTCGTTGAGGCGCTACAGTTAACTCTTGAAGAGAATAATCAACAAGAGGCGAGGATGAGAATAACGATTACCGGTGGTGACCTGAACCTCCTACAACAAACTGGAGAAAGTGGTGGAGGGGATCCTACAATCGTTATTCAAACACAGCCTCCTACTAAATATCCAGAATCGTTTTATGAGAAGGGGGTTATGGTGTCTGTTGCAAGTGGCAGAATTAATCCATATGAGTTTTCAGCAGGGCACAAAACACTAAATTATTGGTCTCGCCTACTGAATCTTCAGATGGCTGCTATGCAGCAGTGCGGAGAATCTTTGTGGCTAACACCAAGCGCTAAGGTTGCAGGTGGAAGTGTTAGCAATATTTTTGTTGTTAAAGATGGAACTATGTTTACTCCAGTTGCAAGGGGAGAAGAAGATGGGGACGATGACCCATCTGCGGTGTTGCCCGGAATTACACGTAAGGTTGTTATGGAAATCGCATCAGACCTTGGCGTAGGTACAAGCAAACAACAGTTGGTTTTTGATGATGTTTTGGGAGCTGACGAGGTGTTTTTAACAAATTCGAGTTGGGGCGTCCTTCCTGTAATCGGTATTCGTGCTGCTGTTCAAACACCGGAGGGGGCAAGTACTCAAGACCAAATGATTGGAGGTGGGGCTGTTGGCAAACTCACAAAACAACTGCACATCTCCTACCAAGACACAGTTAATCGAGAAACGAAACAGCAATAAAAAACGACCCGCGGGATTGTTTATTCCGCGAGCGAAGGTGATTTCGACGTGACTGTCACCAAGAGCGAGTCTGCGAGCGAAAGTGACTGTCA
>CAZLCM010000083.1:0-4641 GCA_964558055.1 uncultured Isosphaeraceae bacterium
TAATTTCATGTGTAAATCCTTCTTTCAAGTCACGTAGTGTATAACGAAACAGGGCTCCCAACCTAATAGGTAGAGAGCCCTGTGTTTAGTTCGTTTATTGCTTTATGCAACTGCCTCAGCCATTGCTTCTGCTTTAGCCTTTGCGTCTTCAAGAGTGCCAACATACATAAATGCGGATTCTGGTAAATCATCCCCTTCGCCATCGCATAATCGTTCGAATGAGTCAATGGTTTCTTCAAGAGATGAGTTTACGCCTGGGAAGCCGGTAAATTGTTCTGCAACGTGGAATGGTTGGCTTAAGAATCTCTCGATTCTTCTTGCACGTGCTACCGTTAGTTTGTCATCTTCAGACAATTCGTCTACTCCGAGAATTGCAATAATGTCTTGTAAGTCAGCATATCGCTGGAGGATTGTTTGAACGCGCCGCGAAACGTCGTAGTGACGTTGGCCAACAACTTGCGGATCAAGAATACGCGAAGAAGATGCAAGTGGGTCAATCGCTGGGTAAATACCTTTTTCAGCAATCTTTCGTTCAAGAACAACAAATGCGTCAAGGTGAGCAAACGTTGTTGCGGGGGCTGGGTCGGTCAAGTCGTCCGCTGGTACATAAATTGCTTGTACAGATGTAATCGCGCCTTTACTTGTTGAAGTAATGCGTTCTTGTAGTTCACCCATTTCGGTTGAAAGAGTCGGTTGGTAACCAACAGCGGATGGCATTCGTCCAAGGAGTGCGGAGACCTCTGAACCCGCCTGTGTAAAGCGGAAAACGTTGTCAACAAAAAGAAGTGTTTCTTTACCAGAGGAGTCACGGAAATCTTCAGCCATAGTTAGTGCTGAAAGAGCAACACGAAGACGTGCGCCTGGTGGTTCATTCATCTGACCGAAGACCATCGCAACTTTGTCGAGAACTGAAACGGTTTCGCCTTCGTCGTTTGTAAATTGCGCCTCTTGCATTTCAAGCCAAAGGTCGTTTCCCTCGCGAGTTCGTTCGCCAACGCCTGCAAAAACAGAGTAGCCATCAAAGTCACGGGCAACACGAGCGATCATCT
This sequence comes from uncultured Isosphaeraceae bacterium, assembly GCA_964558055.1. Lineage (GTDB taxonomy): Bacteria > Planctomycetota > Phycisphaerae > Phycisphaerales > SM1A02. The sequence goes on from CAZLCM010000083.1 coordinate 1,050, forward strand.
CTTGGATAACAACTGTTTTGCCAACACCTGCTCCTCCAAACAAGCCAATTTTGCCACCACGAACGAACGGGCAAAGAAGGTCTACAACTTTAATGCCTGTTTCAAGAATTTCTGAGTTTGGGTTGAGGTCAGAAATTTGTGGTGGAGTTGTGTGAATTGGCATTCGTTTTTCGTGAGGAACATCACCTCGCTCATCTACTGGTTCACCAAACAAATTGAATACACGTCCAAGAACGCCTTCTCCAACTGGCACTTTAACTGGGCCGCCGGTGTCAATACATTCTTGTCCGCGGCAAAGCCCGTCTGTACTTCCAAGCGAAACACAGCGTACGCGTCCACCGCCCAAGTGTTTGCTTACTTCACCGACAAGTTTTGTTTTTTCGCCAGCGTTGTCAATTTCAACTTCGAGCGCGTTGTAAATTTCTGGCAGATTTTCTACTGGAAACTGGGCGTCAAATGTCGAACCGATAACTTGAATTATTGTGCCATTTGTGGACATGGTTGTATCCGAGAATTAGAGTTCATAAGTGTGAGTAAAAGACCAATAAATTTTGGTTACAGAACACCGCAGGATACCAAAATCTCAATCTTTATTCAAGCGCCAACCCACTACAGCGACCAATGAAACCATGGAGTCTGACCCCAAAGGAGTCTGACCCCAAAAGGAGTATGACCCCAAAAGGAGTATGACCCCAAAGCAGTCTGACCCCAAAGCAGTCTGACCCCAAAAGGAGTCTAGGAGTCTGACCCCAAAAGGAGTCTGACCCCAAAAAGGAGTCTGACCCCAAGAAGGAGTCTGACCCCAAAGCAGTCTGACCCCGTATAATTCGCACCAAATGAAGTTTGACCTTGTAGACCAAATTCTTGAACAAGATGAAAGCCGTATTGTGACCATCAAGCAAGTAACTCAAGCCGAGGAGTACCTTGGGGACCATTTTCCTAGTTTCCCAATACTTCCCGGAGTAATGATGCTTGAAGCGATGGTTCAGGCGGGCTCTAATCTATGTGCAAACGGGTCCGAACGTCTTGTATTAGGAGAGGTCAAGGCCGTCAAATATGGAGCAATGGTGAAGCCGGGAGATCGGCTAAAGGTTGAAGTAAATCTAGTCAAAAAAAACGATGACGGTTCATTTGGTTGTAAAGGTAAAGGAATCGTTCTTAAAAATGACACCGAAGAAACGCGGACAGCAGTAGCAGGAGTGTTTACTATACGCCCCGTTCGCACGTCATAAATGCAAAACAACAGGAGACGGTCCATGAACCGCGATGATATATTTGAAAAAATTCAAGAGGTCCTAGATGATGCCTTAGGCGTTGATGAAGATGAAGTTACACCAGAAGCGAGTTTAACCGCTGATCTTGGAGCAGAATCAATCGATTTTCTTGATATTGTGTTCCGATTAGAAAAAACCTTTGATTTCAAAATCTCACAGGGTGAGTTATTTCCAGAAAATCTCACCGAAAACCCCGACTGGGTTTCTGATGGAAACCTCACCGACGCTGGTCTCAATATGCTTAAAGAACGCATGACCCATGTAGATTTTTCTGCCATCGAAAATGGGGATAGAAATATCTCAAAAATCGGCGATTTAATTACAGTGGACGCACTTGTAAATTTCGTAGAAATCAAACTTGCAGAATAACGCATGCGATGGCTCTGGATTGATTGCATTACCAAGCACGAAGCCGGAGAGCGGCTTGTTTCAGTAAAAAACATCTCCCTTGCAGAGGATGTTTTGCATGACCACATCATTGGCGGAAAACCAATATTTCCATTCTCTCTCATGATTGAGGGAATGGCACAGACAGCAGGCATCCTTGTGGGCTCGATTACTCGTTTTCAAGAGAAGGTTATCTTGGCAAAAATATCAAAAGCATATCTGGATTGTGATGTAACTGCAGGGGACACAATAAGATACGACGCTAACATTGTTCGAGTTGACGACCAAGGGGCATCGACTAGCGGTAACATCGATCGAAGAGTCGCTGGAGGTGAGGCGTGGGAACGAATCGGGAGGATTGAACTGCTTTTTAGCCACATTGACAATAATATGGCTGGAACAGAATTTCCGGAACACAATTTCGTCTTCAGCGACAATTTCAAGATGATTTTGGAGAACGCTGGGCTTGCAGACCTTTCTAATTAACTAAACTGTGTGTATAATCCTAATCTCGACATGTTTCTATATATCCACAACAAAAAGGAGGCAATCTTATGCCACGATTAAAAAATATTGACCCAACTACTGATACGGGCGCTGGAGCAGACCTGCTAAATGGTCCATTAAAAGCGAAACAAATCAACATTTATAAAGGTCTCGCTGCTCATCCAACTCTTTTTGAAGCATTCATGGCTTGGGGGCAGGGCTCCAAGGGTGGCGGACTAACTCCACAAGAAGGTGAAGTCGTTCAACTTCTTGCTGCTGAAAAAATGCACTGTGAATATTGCACCGCTGCTCATACCATGGTCTCCTCTGGTCTTGGGATTTCAGAAGACGATTGTCTAAATATTCGTCGACGTCATAGCGATGATCCAAAAACTCAAGCACTCATCAATTTCACCGCTGAAGCTCTGGATACTTATGGGAACGTAAGCGATGAAACCCTTGCTGCTTTCATGGACGCAGGGTTTACTACAGAGTCGGCAATTGAAGTTGTAGCGGGTATTTCAATCATGACATTTACAAGTTTATACAATCACATCAACGATACTGTTGTTGATTTCCCTCAGGTAGCGACTGTCTAAACTCCAATAAACTCTAAAAAAAACACACCCCCGCCCAATTAGGCGGGGGTTGTTTTTTGGTCGATTGGAGGCTCGACCGATGGGAGAATGTTGGTCTGCTGCGTGGTGCAGACCGTTTCAATGGAGGAGATAGAGAAGTTTGAATCACAACCACTGTCGAATACGTTTTGAGAAGATACAAATGAATGTTTTGCTTTTTGGTTCCGATTATGACGGTTGTGCGGGTTCAACGTACAATTACGTCCATGTCAGAACATATCGCCATTTACGCTGGTTCTTTTGATCCAATCACAAGCGGACACCTAGATGTTATTTCTAGGGCAAGAGACATGTTTGACCGAATTATTGTTGGCATAGGTCATAATCCTGAGAAACAGTCACTATTCCCTTTTGATGAACGAGTTGAAATTGCAAAAGCGTTAATAGACGAACTTGTAACAAATACCCCAGAGTTAGCACCAGTCACAGTTGAACAGTATGCAGGTCTTACCGTTGACTTTGCAAAAAACTCTGGAGGATGCGCACTTCTAAGAGGTATTCGAAACGTCACCGACCTTGCAATGGAAACACAACTTGCAATTACAAATAGGCAAGTAGCAAACATGGAGACGGTATTCATAGTAACTGGAGAGGCGTACGCATTTACCTCATCTAGTTTGATTAGGCAGATAGCGGCTCTTGGCGGTGATGTAGAACGACTTGACTCAATTATTCCACCTCTTGTTATCTCACGGATTAAAGAATTACAAGAGAACCCATCAAGTTCACTGCACACCATTGGTCAAGATGCCCACATGGAGTAACTTTTGGATTGGCGAATTATATCCATCGGAACCCTTGCATCAA
>CAZLCM010000084.1:0-4325 GCA_964558055.1 uncultured Isosphaeraceae bacterium
TCAAGAGGAGCTCCAAGAGCTTACGAACACAAATGACAGAAGAAAACACACCAACACCAGAAACTCAAGAAACAACTGAAACGCTTGAAACACCCCAAGCATCGACTTCAGAAGATTCAGCACCTAAAGTAGAAAAAGAAACTACAGCCAAGGCTGAAACCGAAACAAAACCTAGTACTGCCCCTAAAACCACCCCAAAGGATGGCCACTGGTGGTGGGGAACTGGACGACGTAAAGCCGCAGTTGCTCGGGTTCGTATACGTCCGGGTTCGGGTGAATTCAACGTAAACAACAAGAAATTGACCGATTACTTCTCTGAGTTAAGAGATCACCAAGATATCGTTAAAGTCCTTGAAAAGACCAATACAAATGGTTCCCTTGATGTTTTTGTAAATACAAATGGTGGTGGTTATACCGGTCAATCAGGAGCAATTATCCTAGGTCTAGGTAGAGCCCTAGCGAAGTACGACCCCTCCCTTGATAGCGTGCTACGTAGCAATGGTTACCTCTCGCGTGACCCACGTAGAGTTGAACGTAAGAAACCAGGTCAACCGGGCGCTCGTAAACGTTTCCAATTCTCAAAACGTTAAATCTACTTCAATACAGTTACAAAAACGGTTGCAACACAAGTTGCAGCCGTTTTTTATTAGTTCGTCCTTGGTATGAGATATGACCACGGAACCGTGTTGTGAAAAGGTAGTAACAAGAGTGGTGGTTTTTGTTTTGCGGCTGCTACATCTTTAGTTTGCGACATATTCAACGTAGACAAAGCGCGGTCAAGAACTGCAGCGGGTGTTTTCGTTGCTGTCTGCCCCTTAGATGAATCTAACATACTACAAACGTCTCCCACAACTTTTATAACGTGTTTGACTAGAGTAACTAATTTTTCAGAGGGCAGTTCATTCAACGGTCTTCCTGCATGCTGAACCGCAACGGCAATGGATGATGGTATAGCTTTAATTATTAATTGTTGCTGCAATAAAAATGCCCAGCGCAAATCTGACTCTATGCAATCAAGTGATTTAACTGACGGAGCATACTTCAGTTTTTTTATTGCTGAACCTGCTCTTTTCCTAAGTATCTGCATTGCGGAAGCAACCGCTACCTCATCACTTAAAGTCATTTCTGTTTTCAGATTAGAAAGTTCCAATGGGTTTATAGATAATATTGCCTGAGGGACATTTTGAACTGCGATAACACCAAGGAGAACTTCTTCAGCATCGCTTCTTTGAAACACATCCAGTTCAAGATGCAAAATATCTAACCTCTTTAACCTAGAAGCCCTAAGTCGAATAACTGCTTTTCTTAGTGCATCTGAGGAGCGATTATATTTTTCCTTAAGTTCCTTCCATGGAACCCCTAGCGCTCTTGCTCTCTCTATTACCCTTGCATCTCTTCTAGTTAATGGCGGTGGATGTCTAAATTCTAAGTTTGTCTCTAAATTCGACTGTAACAACATCCGAACCGTTTCAACCCCCCTTTGAGATTTAACAGACAGTTCTGATGCCACATCATTAAGCGTTCTCCCGCTTCCTTTAAAATCAAGGGCGGCCTTTACAATCTCTCTTTGTTCTAGACTAGATAACCTTGAAAATTCCACTGCTGTCTGGATTCTATCTTTCTTTATTTTTTTAAAATTCTCTAGAGATTCTTTTGAACAACCTAGACGACGTTTGCAATCCTTATCTACTACCCAATAAAAAACTAAGCCCTCATGTCTCAATCGGCTAATAGTTCTTGTAGAAACATTTAGAAATTTTGCTGCCTCATCTATAGACAACAATCCAGATGCAGGTATATCGAGCGATCTGCTTACTGTTGCTATTAGTGAAACCAGATCTCCTACAAGTTCTTTACCTACTATCATTGGTTGTTCAAGAGTGTCTGGGCGATACTGGGTTATTCGATAAACAACATAGTCAAGTGGGTATAAGGTCTCAAAATCAATGTCTGATATCAATTGATGAGCCGCCTTCATTTGTTTTCTTCGTATTTGTAAAGGCGCCCGCTTCATCTGAAGAGCAAGATTATGGATATGCTCAACTTGATATTTTGGAGAAGCCGGCATTGCTATTCGCCATAAAACCGAAGTGGTTTTATTGAGTCGATTGCATCAATTTTAAATGCTAGATCATAAAAAAGTTCAAGTGATTTTCTATGTTCTTCTGAAAAAGAAAACTGGATATGATCCGTCAAATAGCGATAAGCAACATCAACATCCCAACCTCTTTTTGGAGAATATTTTGATACAACCTGTTCAATTCGATTTGTATTAAAACGAAGTTGCCTATCAAGAATCATGTTTGCTCTTTGAACTAATGAGTCTTCAATATCTTCGGAACAAAACCAAGTAGCAAACACAAACGGTAAGTTGGTTTGTTCAAGCCATGCGCTTCCTAAATCTAGTTGATAGTTATAAACTCCCTCGGATGCGCTTGTAATAACTTTATCACCAATCATTAGAATTGTGTTTGGGAGTTTACTATTGGATTCAATAAGTTCCCTTATGTTGCAAGGAGTTATTTTTGGGGAAATATTATATTTGTAATTCAAGACAACCTGCAAAAGCACTACGGAAGTATGGCTATCAGTATCACAAAACACTTCGGAAATTTCATCAAATGGAGTTTTACTGCAAAGACGAACTGTTAATGTTTCGCCGTTGCTGCTTAACACTCCAACTGGCAAAATCGTCAATTGCTTTTTGCATAGTTGGTAGTCAATTGATGATGCAAGTGCAATGTCCACTTCATTTCGCTCAAGGCAACTTACTAAGTCACTTGGAACCCTAGGTATCAACTCGACACCATCACAAGACGTAATTCCATCAATCAGCGGAGTGGTATTTAAAAAATTTACAACTCCAAGTCGGAGTTTTTGCTGTTCCATTAAAGCCATATACACATCATAAGGCCCTTAATGGCAAATAACAGGGTTTTTATTGTTATCGGTCGTAATCAATTATTTGTATCTATTCTTAACATCACTCTTACAGATGCCGATAGAAGCAGTGGACAGGTGAGTGTACTCGAGCCCAAGTAATGAGAGTAACACTATAGGGACCGCCCACGGGCCGACCCACTTCGCTCGCAGCATTTCTTGGGCTCGACGACATTCGCCAAAAACTCTCTCCTCTCTCTCTTAAAAACGTTCGTTCCCGCCACTTGTGGCGGGAACCGTTTTTTTTTTACACAAATAAACAATCCCGCGGGTCGTTTATGCTTGTTTGAGGTTGCGAGTTGATGTAGCAATTTCAAAAGATGGCTCGATGTAAGATCTATGCACTTTTGGAGAGATTCGGCTGATTATTGCATGCGGAACAACACCTGCAACTTCAGCAATATTATTCAACGTCGCTTTGCTCTCTGTGTTTTGAGAAATCAATTCGACACCACTGCCAATCTGGTGTCCATCTATTTCTGTTAAATCAACTGCAATCTGGTCCATACAAACGCTTCCAACAACTGGAGCTTCGCCCAGTGTTATTCTGAATTGATCATCAAATATTCGAACATACGCACCAACTTGATTGGCATTTGCTCCTACGGACATCGGATACCCAGCAGCATATCCAACTGGAACAATTCCAATTCGTGACGGTCTACTTGCTGTCCATGTTCCAGAATAACCAACACGCTCCCCTGTTGAAACAGATTTTAAATGTGCAAGTCGTGACTGCCAAGAGACAACTGGCTGTAGGCCATCTATAGGTGCAACTCCGTTTGGGACCGTACCAGTCCATGCAAGACCAACTCGAACCATATCAAGATGACTCCAATCCCATTGCATTGTTGCAGCGGTGTTCGCTTCGTGCAAAATGAAATTTGAGGGGAGTTGAAACGAAAGAGAATGCAAGATTTGGTTAAATCGCTCATGTTGTAAACGTGTCAAGGGTTCATCAAACACCGCAGATGCAAAATGTGTTAGGGCGCCAGACAGGTTCAACATGGGGTTTTGATTCACAATTTCGAAAAGTCGTACAGCATCAGAAATTTGGCAACCACCTCTATGTAGCCCAGTATCAATTTTTATCTGAACATTTAATGGGGTTTTTACTTTACTAGACATTTGTATTACAGAAGAAAGATGATCTTCTCCGTGCAATACGAGATGTATCTGGCCAGTAGTTAACCCACGATACATTGGATGGAATCTATCAATTGAATGCACAGGAGCAAGAACAAGCAGCGGTGTTGCATTATTAGCAGAAACAAGTTCACCCGCTTCATCTGGGCTATAGACCGCCAACATATCCGCTTTTTTACCGAGTACTGAGGCAACTCGAACCGCACCAAGCCCATATCCGTCCGCTTTTACAACCGCAC
>CAZLCM010000085.1:0-4301 GCA_964558055.1 uncultured Isosphaeraceae bacterium
AATACCATTCCTAAATCATACGCTCCATCTGAAGTTGAGGGTGGCATTCTTTCAAAATGGGAGAGAGAGAATATTGGTCATTGTGAAACTGACACAGTTGGGAATACTTTTACAGTGCTTATCCCTCCACCAAATGTAACAGCCCCCCTACACCTTGGACATGCTCTAAATAATACACTTCAAGATATTCTGGTTAGATGGCACCGTATGAAAGGCGACGCAACGCTTTGGATGCCTGGGACTGATCATGCTGGAATTGCAACCCAAACAGTTGTTGAGAAGAGATTGCTTGCGCAAGAAGGTAAAAAGAGAACAGATTTTACAAGGGAAGAATTTGTAAACCGTGTTCAAGAATGGAAAGATGAATACGAGTCAACAATTCTGCAGCAACTTCGTTCATTAGGCGCATCTTGTGATTGGGATAGAACTCGTTTTACTATGGATGACGTTTGTGCATCTGCTGTTCGGGAAGCATTTTTTCAACTATATAAGGATGGTCTCATATATCGTGGCAAAAGATTAGTGAACTGGGATCCAGTTACACTCACTGCTCTTGCTGATGATGAAGTGGAAATGAAAGATGTTGAGGGGAAGATGTACTATCTTAAGTACCCACTTGAAGATGGATCTGGGACAATTACTGTAGCGACCACTAGGCCAGAAACGATGCTTGGCGACACTGCTGTTGCTGTTAATCCCGATGACCCACGTGCAGCTTCCCTGTGTGGCAAATCAGTGTGCCTTCCGATTGTCGGACGCATAATCCCAATTGTAGAAGATGAGTACGTTGTTATGCCTGGCACTAACGATCCAAAGGCAGAATATGCAACGGGCTTCTTGAAGGTTACCCCTGCACATGATCCAAACGATTGGGAAATTGGAGTTCGCCACGAATTAGATGTAATAAATGTTATGTCTGCAAATGCTACTATTTCTGATGCTTATGGTTGGGAAGACGCTAGTGAGTTAGCCAAAGAATTTGTTGGTCTTTCAAGAGAAAAAGCCAGAGAAGAAATTGTTAGTTGGTTTAGAGAAAACGATTTGCTTGAAGACATCAAACAATATTCTCATAGTGTTGGGCACAGTTATAGAAGCCATGTCCCAATCGAACCTTATCTGAGCGATCAGTGGTATGTCAAAGTAACAGATGACCGACTTTGTAATGAAGCACTGCGAGCCCTTTCGCCCAATCAATACGATGGGGAACCACCCGAAAGAAACTCTGGAAAGAGAACTGGTGACGGCGGCTTGACCTTTCATCCTCCAAGATATGCACATTCTTATCAATCTTGGCATGAAAACCTTCGTGACTGGTGTATTTCAAGGCAACTTTGGTGGGGTCATCAAATACCAGTTTGGTCAAAATCCTTTTCTCAAGGCGAAACAATTGCATGGCCACATGAAGGAGAAAGTGCGGTCGTTGCAACTCAAGAGTTTGATGAGGGTGAGGGAATTACTCGTGTCTATTTGTGCATTTCTGGTGACAACGAATTGATTGAACTTGCGGTCGAAGAAGCTGGGTTTGTTCGTGATGAAGATGTACTTGATACGTGGTTTAGTTCTGCCCTTTGGCCTATTTCTACAATGGGATGGCCTAACCCAAAAGATTTTCCAGATACCGAAGGACTGCTTGAAAAATTTAATCCTTCAAGCGTTCTCTGCACCGGCAGGGATATTATTACGCTTTGGGTCAGCAGAATGGTAATGTTCAATAGATACTTCCAAGGTGGGACTTTACCATTCTTTGATGTTTACATTAATCCAATGATTCAGGATGGTTTTGGCCAACGAATGAGCAAATCTCTTGGCAATGGCGTAGATCCGAGAGACATAATTGGCACTCACGGCGCTGATGCTATGCGTTACACAATGGCACAACTTGCAACAGGAACGCAAGATGTTCGTTTAGCAGTTGACTTAATTTGTCCATACTCTGGAATTTCATTTGTGCCGGATTATGTTGAATCAAAGACGGGTCATCAAGTTATGACGCCACTCCAATCCTCACCTAAAGATTCTTCTAACAAAATGTCCACTCTTTATGGATTACTTATTGGGGAAGTTGAAAATTCAAATGAGACGCCATTAGCTATAAACACATCTTCTAGATTCGATATAGGTCGTAATTTTGCAAATAAGTTTTGGAATGGTTGCAGATTTGCCCTAATGAACATCACAGAGCCAAGCAACTCAGTTTCGCTTTGCGATCTTACGCCAGTTGATCAGTGGATGTTGTCTAGAGTTTCATTTGCAACATCTAAAGTTGATTCCTTCTTTGAGTCCTATCAATTTTACGCAGCGGTTGAGGCGATTTATGATGTTCTTTGGCGTGATTTGTGTGATTGGTATTTGGAAGCGATTAAGCCAACAATCAAGGAAAACCCAACACAACAAAGAGTGCTTCTTACCGTCGTTGATGTTATCAGCAGAGTGCTACACCCGATTTGTCCGTTCGTTACTGAAGCTATTTGGCCACATATACATGCATTCTCTGAGGGAAAGGTTCAAAACATAAATCTTACAACTACGCCACTTGCAGCGACTTCATCATGGCCAAATCTTAATGACTTACAGTTAAATGAGGAAATGGTTAACTCATTTGAACAGGTACGCTCTTTGATAACAGCGGTTCGAGGCGCTCGTGCATCACAGAATGTAAAGCCCAAACGCAAAATAGATTTGTTTGCTAGTGAGACGGTCTATGGTTTGTCTTTAGAACACGAAGCAATCGTAAAATCGCTTGCAGGCCTTAACTCAATTTCAAAACTTAGCGATTCTAGCAAAGGGTTTGCTGTACTTGTTGATGGCGAAACGGTCTTGCTTGACAACATGTTTGACGAAAACGAAATAGAAGATAACAATTCACGTTTGCAAGAAGAGATTGCGACGTTAGAAAAGAAAATAGCCGGTTTAAAAAGTCGTTTAGAGAATGACTCATATATAAATAATGCACCAGAACACGTTGTACAAGAAACTAGAGATATGCTATCTAGTTGCGAGGCGGAACTTTTAAGTGCAAAAGAGTCGCTTTGTTGACTCGCAAAATTACAATTATGGTTTTGCTTGGTTGTCTGTGTTCTTGTACTTCAGATCAGACCGAGACGATCCAATCTAGCCCTACTATAGTTACGCCTGTCTCTGTAATAAAAAAGGAATGGTCTTATTTCGGGGAGGAAGGTGTACAGTTTGTAACTCCAAATTGGAATATACGGACTACTATTCCGGTTCCGAGAATCGTCGATTCATTGCCTGATTTTTATGATGACCTCTTGCATCATTACACTACAGTTTTTGGTGAACTCCCTTACCCCCAGAAAGCGATTGACGTTTTTATCTTTGCAAACGAAACGCAATGGAAACGTAAATTGCATGAGATTCTTGGCAATGGTGCAGAAGAATGGTATTCACTAGGTCGTGGCGGTTTGACTGTGGATGGGATTGGCGTCCTTTACCATTTAGATAAACGTGGAAGAAGCAGAGTTACCTTAAGGATTGCAGCTCATGAGGGCTGGCACCAATATGCTGAAGCGGTCCTTATAGATCCACTGCCAACTTGGTTAGACGAAGGTATTGGAACTTGGATGGAAGGATTTAGAATACGTAGTGGTGAGACGATTTTTATGCCCGCGAGTAATTGGGATCGTTTATCTACTTTAAGAAAAATTGTTTCAGCAGATAGATTGGACTCACTAGATTTCCTGATTAATGCTGACCCCTCTGCGCTACTTTCTACTGGCAGAACTAACTTGCTTGGTTATTATGCGCAACTTTGGGCTTTTACAAGTTTCATACTCGAGTTCGATGAGGGTAAGTATAGGCCAGCTCTTCGCCGCCTTTTAAAAGCTGCCCTTGCGGGGAATTTGCGAATGCCAAATGGCGGTTGGCTTTTTGCATTTACGAATTCACCTTTGGTGATTGAAGAAGAATTTAGGAACTGGGTTAAACAGTATGTTCGTCCAGGAAGTTCATGGCGTTAGTTGGATTACTTTCAGATTCTCATGGAGAATGGCTACGGACTCGGAATGCTATCGAGTTACTTCGTACTAAGAATTGCGAACGAATCTTGTACATGGGTGATGTTGAAACTCACTCTGTTTTGGATGAACTAGCAGGCAACAACGTAAGTTTGGTCTTTGGAAATTGTGATTTTGTGACTCGGTTGCGGGATTACGCTATTAACATTGGGATTGAAGTTCTGCATCCTGCTGGAATTGTTAATATTGACGGACTGCGTTTAGCGTTTTTACATGGAGATGATGAAGAACAATTCCAACAATTCATTGAAGATGAGGACATTTCCA
>CAZLCM010000086.1:0-4266 GCA_964558055.1 uncultured Isosphaeraceae bacterium
GCCCAGGAGACCGAAATATCATCCCAATCACCCACAATAATCACAGCCATTTTGTTTGGGTCGAGAAGTTTGTTGGCGACGCGAAGGATATCCTCTTTGGTGACTGCCTCCACTCTGTTTTTGTATGTTGACCAAAACTCTGGATCCCTTCCAGATATTTCATCCGCAACAAACACGCCAACAGTTTGCGATTTTGATTGAAATGTGGCCGGGAATTGCTCAACCAGGGCACTCTTGGCTAGGCCCAGATCATCTTCTGAAATGGGCTCCTCCTTTATTCTGTTGATTTCATCAAAAATAAGCTGCGCAGCGAGGGCAACGGTTTTGCTTTTGGATTCGTAACCAGCCCCCCACAAACCATCCATGTATACGCCGGGCATTAAAAACGAACCAGCACTATACGCCAACCCTTCGTCTGAACGAACACTCTGTGTAATTCTGCTGCTAAAACCCCCACCACCAAGAATGTAATTCATAACAGTTGCAGCCTCAAGATCTTTGTCGTGGCGACGTAAAGAGCGCAGAACAATCCGCACTCCACCCTGTGAAACATCTTGGTCAACATAATAGATGCCTGGTTGGTAATCAGACTCAATTTCAGGGGGAGGGGCTACCGATTCACCAAAAACCCACCCTCCAAGTTGATCTTCTAACACTTGCAGCATTTCACCCTTATTAAAATCACCACTCACTGCAATGATCAAGTTAGAGGGATTCATAATCCTTGCGTGCATTACCTCAAGATCATCTTTTGTAATAGACTCAACCATACTGATGGTTGCCGATCTGCCACGGTACGAATCACCAAAAACAAGCGAGGCAGTTTCCCTTTGGAGGATGTCAGAGGGGTGGTCGTTTCGTTGTTTTAATCCTTCAACAATGCTATCAACACTCAATTTAATTCTTGACTCTTGGAATCCTGGGTTTTTAATCATGTCAACAAACAAAGAAAAACTCTCATCAAAATTAGACGAAAGACTGTTAAGTGATGCGCTTATACTTTCACCCCCACCCCCAACCCCTGCGCCAGCTGCAAGAAATTCAAATTGTTCATCTAGCTCTTCTGCTGTAAGTGTGGTTGTGCCACCATCACGAACCAACTCGGCCATCATAGACGAAAGACCCACACCATCTTTAGGGTCAAGGTAAGAACCGCCCCTGAATGTAAGGGACACATCAATGAGTGGCAATTCTCTGTCTTCAACGATATAAACCGGAATTCCATTTGAAAGTTCGTGTCTATAATCAGAAGCGATTGGCGGCACAAAGTTATAGTCGGGATATTGAATGTTGTTTGGGTGAATTGGAATGCCAAACGCGCTTGTGAGTAATAATTCAGTAAACATTGTTAATTAAATCCTCTTAATATAAAGAAAGGGTCAATTGTCTTCTTCTTGTTCTAGTTGAGCGATATGGACAGCAAGTCTTGCAAGAATAAACTCAACGACCGGCCGATCACTGTCTGGCACCGAATTGGCAACCCCCTGTAGTGTTTCATAAACCCTTACAACATCTGTGAGTTCCATTGAAGAAATGTTGTTCAGGAACACATCAGCCTCTGCCTGTTGCTTTGGCGTTAAAACAAGCGCTGTCGGTTCTGGGGAACTTTCTGGCTCTTGCGTGTTTTCTGCTTCGTCCTCTAATGGTGGGTCTTCAACACCCTCTGCTGGAACATTTGGTTCTGAAACACCAACAATCCGTTCCTCTAATTTTTTGAGCAAATAATCAAATACATGTTTCATCTCTGGCGGAACCTGCGAAGACTGTAATCTCATGTTTTCAAGCGCAGTACCAAGCATTTCAGTTGGAATGTTTTCAAGTTCAGCCAGCGCTTGTTGTACCATCGCCATCTGTTCAGGAGAAAATTGAGCCAACTCCTCATCAATTGGTTCGGCCCCCGCAGACCTTCGATAGATAGCAACAGAACTATTGCTTTCATCAAAATACTTATTTGCAATTCGAGTGATATCCTCAGCGGTAACTAGCAGCAACTTGTCAGATGCGGTGTTGATATAGTCCCAGCCACCAAGCATTTCAAAAAAACCAAGTTGGATCATCAAGAAGAAATTGCTTTGTAAGCCCCTGTATTGATCAGCAACGATGTTGTTTTTAACTTTTTGTAATTCATACTCTGAAATTGGTTCATTTTTAAGTAGTTCAAGCTCTCGATACCAAGCGTGCTCTAAATCTTCAGGCTGGGCCTCACCCTTTATGGTTGAAGTAAAAGAAAAGGCGCCTGCATATTTTTTACCATCAAACCTTACTCTAGAACTTGAAGCAATTTCATCACCCTCAACCATGCTCTTATAAAGCCTTCCAGTTTTTCCATTGAGAACAGCTGACATGACTTCAAAAACATATGAATCTTTGTGTCCAAACGGCACGGCGTGATACCGAACCTCGACTTGTGATTGCGCGTCAACCTCACCAACAAGCCTTTGAGGCGCTTTTTGAATGGGTTCAAGTGTCGGTACTGGCGGTGGGTCTGTTTTTCCACGTTCAAGTCGACCAAAATATTCTTCTATCAGAACTCTTGCCGCTCCTGGTTCAAAGTCACCAACCAAAATGCCCACCAAGTTGTTTGGTTTGTAATAAATTTCAAAATATTTTTTTGCTTCATCAAGTGTGTAACTATTGAGGTCGCTTGGCCAACCGATTACAGGCCACGAATAAGGCATGGCTTGCCAAAACATCGAATTAAACTGTTCATCAAACTTACCTGTTGGTGAAGAGTCTGTTCGCATGCGCCTCTCTTCGTGCACCACATCTCGCTCTGCGAAAAACTCGCGAAACACACTGTTTTGTAAGCGATCTGACTCCATCCAACACCACAACTCAAGCTTGTTGGCTGGCAGTCCATTGATGTAAAAAGTTACATCCTCAGTTGTAAAGGCGTTCATACCAACAGCACCTGCTTTTTGATAGACCGAGGAAAACTCATCTTTGACAATCACGGAACGGTGCTCATTGATTGTTTGGTTCAACTCTTTTCGAAGAGCAGCGAGTTGTGGCGTGTCATTGGCTTCATCCCACGGGTCGTCAATTTCACCATCGTTGAACCGATCATATTGTTCTCCCCAAACTATTTGGAGCATTTGATCACGAAGTAAGCTTTCTGTACGTGTAAACTCCGCGTCTGCTGCAACATCATTGGTTCCAATTGTGTTAGTTCCTTTGAACATAAGGTGTTCAAAGTAGTGGCTTAAACCAGTGATGCCAGGGCGCTCGTTAACCGAGCCAACTTTCGCAAGCCAACCAACAGCCATGTTGTTGGGCTCAGCTGAGCGGGGTAATAAAATAAACTTCATTCCGTTGTCGAGGGTAAACACCTCTGGTTCAACCTGTTGAGAAAAAAGGTTTTGCGAACAAGCAAGCGCACAGAGTATTGCTACGTAAAGTTTCATAAAATCCTCCAACTTTTCAGTTGATGTTATTGTGTGTGGTGAACCAAATAAACAATGCCACAATTGTTTGACAAAGTGAACATTGTATCAAATACCGTAATTACGATGAACAAAGACACCAAACACATCAAACTAGAAATGAGGACATCGGATCCCAACAGGGTTGACGAAGCACACCACCTGACAAGGCTTGGGTACAAGGAGGGGAACGCTGACAGTGAACTACTTTTATCTTTTCTTGACACCCACATAGAATTGCGAAAACTAGATACAAAGGTAGGAAATGGCTTTTGCGTCAATTTTTCGTCGGTAGATCGGAGAATGGGCGCTGGCAATCTGTCTAAAAAACAGCCCTTGCCCAAGGCAATTGGTGCTGGAAACATCTCAATTATTGATACAACAGCGGGTTTTTGTGGCGACGCTATCCTTCTTGCTTTAATGGGTTTTGATGTATTGGCAGTTGAAAGATCACCAATCATCTCGGTTCTTCTCAGAGATGCCATGCGACGCGCCCAAGAAGATCAACCGCTTTGGACCGCATTAAATAACAGGTTGCGGGTGGTCGAAGGAGACGCAATTGACATATTGCAATCCAGTCCACCTGCAGATGTTGTTTACTTAGACCCCATGTTTCCTCCAAAAAAGAAATCATCACCCTTGCCACCAGGACACATTCAACTTCTTAGCCAACTCGTTGGAGATGATAGTGATGCCTATGAATTGTTTTTAACATCATGTCAAACCCGTGCAAATCGAGTTGTCGTGAAACGTCCCAACTACGCCCAGACACTGGGCGAAAACCCAGTGTTTGTACACAAAGGAAAACAAGTTCGTTTTGAAGTATATAAAACAAAAAAAACTG
>CAZLCM010000087.1:0-3373 GCA_964558055.1 uncultured Isosphaeraceae bacterium
CTATGCTTTGCTAACTTTCTGCATACAATTTTATGTTTGACGAAGATCAGGATATTAAGGCTATTAGAGACGGAATCAAGGCTTTTTGTTTAAACTTACTGCTGAATGTTTCCTCAAAAGGAAGCGCTAACAAATCATCTAAGTAATAAATTCACAAACTCAAACCAAGAAATAAAAATGGATAAAGAACGTTTTGAACGTGGACTTGCCGCACGAAAATCTGTACTCGGCGCTGAATATGTGGATAAAGCACTGGCGAAGGCCGACGACTTTAACCGTGAATTTCAGGAGCAACTCACAGAGTTCTGCTGGGGTTCTTGTTGGGGGAACGAAACATTAGACAGACGCCAGCGAAGCTTACTCAACCTTGGTATGATTGCAGCACTCAACCGCATGGTTGAGTGGGAAATACACTTCCGTGGTGCTATCAAGAATGGTATAACACGTGAAGAACTAAAGGCTATTTTACTTCAAATATCAGTATACTGTGGAATGCCCACCGGAGTGGAGTGCTTCCGTATCGCCCAAAAAGTGTTTGCAGAACTAGATGCTGATGAGTAAAAAAAATATTTTTAAAAAACTTATTATTAAGAGGTTGAATTATGAATTATGAAGTAATCGTTTCATGTGCAGTCACAGGCGCAGGTGACACAGTCGGCAAGAGCCCATTTATTCCTGTAACCCCCGAAGAAGTAGCGAATGCGGCCATTGAAGCAGCAAAAGCTGGGGCGTCAATCGCGCACATTCATGTTCGAGATCCG
The DNA here is from genome assembly GCA_964558055.1 of uncultured Isosphaeraceae bacterium. GTDB lineage: Bacteria > Planctomycetota > Phycisphaerae > Phycisphaerales > SM1A02. The sequence continues at coordinate 762 of CAZLCM010000087.1, forward strand.
AAAACCGGAAAAGGATCACGCGATCCGGAATTGTTTAAGGAAGTGGTAGACCGTATCCGCTCAAGTGATACTGATGTCGTAATCAATTTAACTTCTGGAATGGGAGGAGATTGGACTCCGAGCGATGAAAATCCTTCGATGCCTGGTCCGGGAACAGATATGATAGGGCCGCTTGAGCGTCTTGCCCATGTGAAGGAATTGCTTCCGGAAATATGCACACTCGATTGTGGCACTTTGAATTTTGGTAATGGCAATGATATTTACATTGCTACGCCACCGTACCTGAGAAAGATGGCAGAACTGACAAAAGAGTGGGGTGTCAAACCTGAACTGGAAGTTTTTGAACTCGGGCATCTACGTTTTGCCAAGCAAATGATTCTAGAAGGCCTGATCGACGAACCGCCAATGTTTCAAATTTGTCTCGGAATTCCTTGGGGCGCAGATCATAGCGTGGACACGCTGAAGGTTATGAAGGATGATCTTCCTGGTGATGCGGTTTGGGGAGGATTCGGAATTTCACGCATGCAGATGCCAATCGCAGCTGCAACAGTCGCCATGGGCGGAAATGTCCGTGTCGGTCTTGAGGACAACATCTATCTTGAGCGAGGTGTCCATGCAACTAATGCGCAGCTTGTGGAGAAAATAATTGGAATTATCGATCGCATGGGGGCGAGAGCAGTTACTCCAACTGAGGCTAGGAAAAAACTAGGGTTGCGGAATACCTGAGTTATTCTGATGATTGATCACCAATAACTTGATTGATATGAACAATACATCTGCAATTGAAACCACAGACGACAATGGACTAAGGCTTGAGCGGTTGAGCAAGAATTTCGGTGAGTTCATTGCAGTTGAGGATGTGAACCTCCACGTTAGGCGAGGAGAATTTCTGACCATCTTGGGGCCATCTGGTTCAGGTAAAACCACTTTGCTCATGATAATTGCTGGATTTTTGGAAGCAACAAAAGGAGATATTCACTTCAATGGTTCGTCAATCATGTCACTAAGGCCAGAAAAACGCAATTTTGGAATGGTTTTTCAGGGATATGCGTTATTCCCTCACATGACGGTTAGTCAAAATATCGCCTATCCTCTAGAAGTACGTAAGAGAACCCGTGATGAAATAGTCAAGCGGGTAGACGAAATGTTAGAACTCGTTCAACTTGAAACTTTTGGTGATCGCTTACCTCGCCATCTTTCCGGTGGCCAGCAGCAACGTGTTGCTTTAGCTAGGGCTTTGATTTTTGATCCGCTTGTGCTTTTGCTTGACGAACCTCTGGGTGCTCTCGATAAGAATCTGCGCTCCAATGTCCAGACTCAGTTGAAACATCTGCACAGAAAAGTTGGTAAAACATTTGTCTATGTAACCCACGATCAGGAGGAGGCTCTTTCAATGTCTGATCGTGTGGTAATTATGAACCATGGTCGAGTTGTTCAGGTAGGATCTCCACAAGAACTTTATGAACGTCCTTCCACGTTATTTGCTACAAAATTCATTGGAAAGAGTAATATTCTGCGGGGAGTAGTTAATCAAGTTAATGGAAATGAAGTCTTATATGCGGTTGCAGATAAAATTTTCCATCATCTTGTTTCAAAAGAAAAATTTTCTAAAGATGATGAAATAATTTTAGCGCTCCGGCCGGAGAAAATAAGAATCACTCGCAGTAAAATTACTACAAATAAAGTTAATATTTTAGTTGGAAGAATTATTGAAATTACTTATTTTGGTTCTACAATTTCAGTGAATGTAGAAACAGATTCACTTGGTGAATTTATAATAGATGTACCAGTATGGGATAACCAAGAAACACTTGAGGAAGGACAAGAAATATCACTTACATGGTCAGCAGATGCAGCTTTTACGGTTAAAGATACTGAATCTACATCTTAAGAAAAAAGTCATATGCTCATCTTATTCCCACATCATATCGGCCCCTAATAAATTAAAATGAAGAATTAAATACTTATGATATTATTAACTTATTAATGGTCTAACAGCTAACATTGGACTTTTTACAAGATCATCAATCAGGAATGAGCTTTATTAGTTGACTTTAACTAAAATGAGAGTAAATTAGACCCGCAAACATTTCGATTGAGCCTGTTCAAGAATCACTTGCTCAATGATTTGTTTGTTTAGATTGTGGACGGTTCAGTGAATTGTTTGCTTTTAAACTAATTATTTAAACATACTAAACCAGGAGATGACCTATGCAAGACAAGATGTTTTTTAAAGACTTGGCGTTAACAGCTGCTAAGGACTTCAAGAGCGGTAAGTTGGGCAGGCGTGACTTTCTTTACCTTTGTGCTATAGCCGGAGTTGCCTCATCATCTGTGATTGCTGGCGATGCAGAAGCGGCTGCAAATGAAATCGTTTTGTGGAACTGGGGTGGCGATGCGGTAAAATGTCATACCAGTGCTTTTGGTGCCGCGTTCACTAAAGACTCCGGTCTACCGGTCAAATACGATACCTCAGGGCCTTTACAAGGAAAAATCAAGGAAATGGTGAATTCCGGAAATATTACCGCTGATGTTGCAGATGCAGATGCTTTTGATGCAATTTCACTAGGTAAGTCTGGCCATTTGGAGAAAATTGATTATTCCGTCGTAGA
>CAZLCM010000087.1:3383-4227 GCA_964558055.1 uncultured Isosphaeraceae bacterium
CCAGTACTTGGGCGGATTTTTTTAACACCAAGAAGTATCCTGGTAAGCGATCCTTGTATAAATGGGCAAATGGTTCGCTTGAAGGTGCCCTTATGGCCGATGGAGTGTCAAAAAACAATGTCTATCCAATGGACCTTGACCGTGCGGTCAACAAGATCAAGTCAATCAAATCCGATACAATTTTCTGGGGTTCAGGTTCAGAAGCACAACAAATGATTGTGAATGGTGAAGTTTCTATGGGAATGGTTTGGCTCAATCGTGCAAAGGCAGTAGAGGCTGACACTAACGGACGCTATCGACTCAACATGAATGAAGCAATTGCAATGCCTGGGGCTTATCTGGTTCCTAAGGGGAATCCGGCTGGACGTGCAAATGTTATGAAATTTATTGCATCGTGCCAAGTGGCGGAGCGTCAAATTGAAATTCTTAGATGTCATGGAATGACTCCATCGAACCCCGAAGCCTTCGGAATGATCCCAGACGATCTCAAGCGTTTCGCGGTGACTTCGAAAGAAAATCTTTCGAGAGTTCTTCTTAATGATCCTATATGGTGGGCGGAAAATGGTGGAAATGCAGTCAATAAGTTTTTAGAAGCCATTGGCTAACGACTAGCAAGAGTAGTACAATCAGCCCGGTAATATTTAATTGGAAAACGAGTAATGCGTGGAATGCATACTGGTTGCTCGTGGCACCATTGGTTTGTCTAATCATAGTTCTCTATGCTTGGCCGGTAATAAATATTCTTTGGCTTGGATTCTCTGATCCGGAACTAGGTGTACAAAATTACAAGCTACTTTTCACAAAGTCATCGCTGGTCAAGATTCTCTGGACAACAATAAGAGTA
>CAZLCM010000088.1:0-4204 GCA_964558055.1 uncultured Isosphaeraceae bacterium
TTGAATTCGCAGTTTGTGAATGTCACTGAACTTGAATTTCTTAAGTCGATTGCACCACCAACATCTTTTGCGGAATTGTATGAGAATGAAGTGCTCACTATAAGTGCGTCACCGCCCAAGTAACTAAACCATGCGCCTCCACGATTTGCATCGTTTGAAACAAAACCACAATCTTGTACATCTAGATAACTGTTTTTTGCGTACACACCACCACCGTTGTTTGCGGCCGAGTTGTCTTCAAATGAAACTGAATCTAAAATAAAATCCCCAGAACTTGGGCTATCTTTTACATACAATGCACCGCCGTTAGAACTACTGTTGTTATCTAAACTTCCGCCCGTCATAGTACAGTTACTGAATTTTAAATACAGACCAGCGCCAGAACTTGATGCAGTGTTGTTTTTAATGATAACACTGTCCAGTGTGATTTCGCCACTGTCAACATATATACCACCCCCGTTATTAGTTGAGTTATTTCCAGAAACAATACAGTTCCTTAAAAGAGGTGCCGAGTTTTCTATGAGCACTCCACCACCCTTACCAGCAGAACCATTGCGAACCGTCAACCCTTCAAGCACAGAGTTACTTGTTTCACCGCTGATAAATGAGACTACAGACCCAGTCGACACGTTGCCATCAATAACTGTATCTGATGCGTTTCCTGAAGCACTTGAGACAGTGATTTCCTTCCCACTAAAATTAATCGTTTCATAATATATTCCAGCTTCCACTGAAACAGTATCGCCAGTTTGGGCTGCGTTGATACCAGATTGAATCGAACCATATTCACTTGGGACTAGCAAAATATCCGCTAGGGTGGCGTTCGTTGCCGTTAGGATAGTCACGGCCATAATGGATTTCTTGAAATTCATCGGAATTCTCCTTGTTTTCTTCATGTTCCTAATCTACTGATTTTACATGAGATACAATCAAAAACCAAATTAAAAAACCATGTCTATTCATTACAGACCGAAAAATTGGATTTCTTGGTGCGATAACTTAAAATACCTAACTATTAATCCCATTTCTCGACTGTATTTGCTAACATCACTCTAAACAAAATATAAACGTTTTTTACACAAAAAAAGACGATAGAATTTATGAACCAGCCAAGGATGGCAATAAGCAGGAAGGAATCAGCAACTAAACATGGACGCATTTTCGATACACGGTGGTCAACGACTTACTGGTTCAATTACTGTTGATGGCTCAAAGAACGCATCCTTACCTCTTCTAGCCGCTTCCCTTCTTACTAATGAGCAAATCGATTACGATTGTGTCCCAACCCTTTCTGATATTGCAAATATGGGACGTCTTCTTGAGGAACTTGGTTGCGAGGTATCAAGAGACAACGAACAAGTTTCAATTAGAACTATTGATGAAACCAAATCTCACGCTCGATATGACATCGTAAGAACAATGCGAGCTAGTGTTTGTGTCCTTGGCCCACTTCTAGCACGCAGAGGAGAAGTTCGTGTTTCTATGCCAGGTGGCTGCGCATTTGGTGATAGACCAGTCGATTTACATTTACGTGGGCTTGAAGCACTAGGTGCAAAGATTGAACTCGACGGCGGTGACATCATCGCTCGCGCAGATCGTTTGCACGGATCTACAATTTTTCTAGGTGGACCATTTGGTTCTACGGTTCTTGGGACTGCGAATGTAATGAGTGCAGCAACGCTTGCAAAGGGGAAAACTATTATTGAGCAGGCAGCATGCGAACCAGAAATTACAGATCTTGCTTCCCTACTTATTTCGATGGGTGCAAAAATTAACGGTGCTGGTACTCCAAGAATAACCATTGAAGGTGTAGATCAACTTGGAGGCGCAAAACATACGGTTATGCCTGATCGTATCGTTGCTGGAACTTGGGCAATTGCAACAGCTATGACAAATGGTGACGTTGAAATTGAAAGATTCCCATTAGACCACTTGCTTGCAGTAACAGATGTTTTATCAACTGTCGGAGTGCATATACATCAAAAAGATACTTCTCAAGATCCAAAATCTTGCACAGTACAAGTAGTAAGCGACAGAACTCTTAACCCAGTGATGTTTACAACACAGCCGTTCCCAGGGTTCCCGACTGACTTACAAGCACAAATGATGGCACTCTTATGTTTTTCAAGAGGCAACAGTATTATCACTGAAAAGATTTATCCCGAACGGTTTATGCACGTGCCTGAACTTAGCCGCATGGGTGCAAGGTTAGTAAGGCAGGGCTCAACAGTTGTTGTTCAAGGCGTTGATCGACTAGTTGGAGCACCTGTAATGGCAAGCGATTTACGTGCTTCGGCAAGTTTAGTGCTCGCGGGCCTCGCTGCCGAAGGTGAAACAATCGTTAGCCGCGTTTATCACTTAGACCGTGGCTACTCTTCTATGGAACTAGAATTGAAAAAACTAGGCGCAGATATCAAAAGAATAAATGACAAACAGTTTGTGGACGGATTACCGGTTGTTGAGACCGTGCCTTCCAAGAAACTCGTAGAGACCGATAGCTGAAGCGACGGCTACATTCAAAGAAGGAACTTTTGGGGTCATCGGGATTTCGGCAATTTCGTCACAAAGTTCAAGGGTAGTTGAGGACAGTCCCATTTTTTCTTCCCCCATAATTAGTGCGAATTTTTGGGAGGGATCAACTTCCCACATTGTCTTAGCACCTGTCAATGTTTCACATCCAATAAGACGTGTTCCAAGTTCAATCTTTAACTTAAGAATATCTTGTTTCCAGTTAAAAGAAATTGCCCAAGGTAATGAAAATGTGTGACCCATTGAGACACGTATCGCTTTTCTATAAAGTGGGTCGCAACAACGATTATCCAACACTAAACCCGATACTCCAAAAGCCGATGCATTTCTAAATAACGCTCCCATGTTATCAACGTTCGTGATTCCCTCTGCAAGAAGTAAAGCAATCTTATCCTCTCCCTTGAGTGTCTGAATCAATCTGCTTATGCTATGCGTCTGTTCATTTTCTGAAGGTCTTTGAACCGCAGCCAACACTCCACGATGGATGTGAAATCCAGTGATTTCAGACATCACAGATACATCAGCAATGAACACCTTGTGGCTTTCACCAATCAACGGTGCTAAACGTTCAAATTTTGAGGGTGACAAAAACAAAGAATGAACGTTCCAATTACTTGAGAGCATCCTTCTTACGACCATTTCCGATTCAACCATGCAAAGGTGTTTACGACCTCGTAAATCAGCATCCCGAATGTTTCTGTAAACATCAACTTGCGGATCATCCAATGAAGTGATCACTGAGATTTTTGATCGAAGTGGACTCACAGTTACTTTCGATTTGGAAAATCTATTCGCATTCGATTCCCTATCGCTTCTCTGGCTTGCTCAAACTCTTCTGCACTTTTTGAAAGAGATTCTGCAAGAGATGAGGAATCTGCGGGTGCGTTTGGTGACATTGATGCAATTTCTAATGCTTCTGCAGATATACGTAACTCCTCAAGTGCAGATTGAAGTTGCCAAGAAGCTGCATTCAACTGTTCGTAAGCAATTTCGCGGTCTGTTGGTCTATATAGCAACCTCCATGGACTTGCTGATATGTCGTCTATTGCTGCCTTAGCGCGAACAGAAATTTGATTAACGTTCCCAACAATACTACTGATTTCTGCTGCCCACTCGGGCGTTTTATCTTGATAAGTTCTGCTAATGGTTTCAAGAGAGTTCATTGTGTTTTCAAATGACTGCATAGAACGTTCGACAGTTGGAAGAATGTTCCCACGCACATCTTTCAGCGTTTCGTTTACATAAGAGAGTGCTTCTTTAACTTGATTAGGTATTTGTTTGCTATCTGTCAAAATTGTTGAAATTGATGTTTCCCAATCTGGCCAAACTTTTTCTGTAGAATCAATTACTGATTTAATAGAAAGTAAAGAGGATCTTGCGGAATCGATTGCAATTCTAATACCTTTGGCTTCATTTGAACCGAGCAAAACAGAGAGCGCCCCATCATCATCTGAAAGCGCTTCGCTTAACTTACGTAATGAACCAAGGGTTTTAGTTATATTAGTTTCTGCTTCTCTACCAAGTAGTTGCCCAACCATTGTCTGAGTTGAACCAATCAAAACTGTGTTCGAGTTCGCTTTAACACCACTACCTACATTTGTAATTGACAACCAAGCCGTGGAGCCAAGCAACCCAGCGCGGGCTTGAATAGAAGCGTTTTCATACAAGTCATACT
>CAZLCM010000089.1:0-4161 GCA_964558055.1 uncultured Isosphaeraceae bacterium
GACCAACTCCAGGATAATCAAGACCAGCGGAACAAGAGTGAACATCTTGAGTTTGACCATCTTGGTCTTGAAGAACATAACTTAAAGAACCATGTAAAACTCCCGGCTCGCCAAAGCAAAGTGGAGCTGCGTGTTGACCTACTCCAAGACCTGTTCCACCTGCTTCAACTCCTATTAGTTTCACTTCACTGTCCCCTACAAAGGGCGCAAAGATGCCTGCTGCATTTGACCCACCACCAACGCAAGCAATTATGCAATCAGGGAGTTGATTGAATGCAGTTAGGCATTGCTCTCGTGCTTCCTTGCCAATTACAGATTGCAAAGAGCGAACGATGAGCGGGAATGGGTGAGGACCAACTACAGATCCAAGGATGTAATGAGTACCTTCAACAGAACCCATCCAATCTCGCATTGCCTCATTCGTAGCATCTTTAAGTGTCTTTGAACCCGACTCGACTACATTGACTTGCGCACCTAATAGTTGCATCCTAAATACGTTTAGTGCTTGCCTTCTTGCATCCTCTGCTCCCATGTAAACTTCACAAGACAAGCCAAGTTTGGCACAAGCAGTGGCGGTTGCTACACCGTGTTGCCCAGCGCCTGTTTCAGCGATTATTCTTTCTTTTCCCATACGTTTTGCTAGCAATGCTTGGCCCATCGTGTTGTTAATCTTGTGGGCGCCAGTGTGTGCCAAGTCCTCTCGCTTTAGCCATATTTTTGCTCCTCCGACATGCTTTGAAAGTCGTGGAGCTTCTGTAATTGGCGTTGGCCTAGCAACGTAATTAGAAAGCAAGGTATCCAATTCCTCATGAAATGCTGAATCAGAATTCGCTTGTTGCCACGCTAGCGTGAGTTGGTCTAATGCAGCAACCAAGGTCTCTGGAACGTAGCGACCTCCAAATTGACCATACCAAGCAGTAAGTTCTTTTGTTGTCATGCTGTTTCAATTCCTATCTTCAAGTACTTTGCAACGAATTCTACTTGCACTTCCTTAACAAATGCGGACTCTCTTCCAAAACCTATGTGCTCGTATGGTGCACCTGTTCGATCAAATGTAACGAAATCTATCTGCTCTGGGTTGAGCGACTTTTCTTTGAGCGCATTTATAAATGACTCTTGCCCAGAAAATGGTATCCACTCGTCACGCTTGCTATGAAACGCTAAGACCGGAATATCTTTCCACCCGTCAAGACGGTTCAATGGGTTGATATCAGCAATTTCATCATCATTAAGAGCAGAGCAAAGGGGCAAATCACTCATCGCATCCAGATTCCCTACAGTCGATTCAAGCACCACAGCACAGAATGGATGTGGTGTTAACAGCCGTAAAATAGCAGCCATTCCGCCAGCAGACATACCCCCAATCGCTGCTTTATCAAGATCAAAACCACCAATCTCTTCTAGGCCTCGCATCACACAATCGATTTCAGACGCCATTTTCATAACAACTTCAAGGGAGCGCCTAGCATCTTGAAGACCCTCATCAAATCGACCTCCATGCCCTGGCAAATCAACTGCACAAACGTTGATCCCTTTGCGAACATAACGAAGATAGCGACCTGGATCTAACTCCTTGTCAGCGGTCCGCCCATGTATCCAGATAATGAATGGGCGTGGCTTCTCATCATCTCTTACGAGCAAACATGGAACTTCTCCAATTTGGACTTCCTCAGATAGAGTTTTTAGGCGGGTTGGGAGCGATTCAAATCTACTTTTCATCACGCACATCATAACGGTGTCCGAAACAAAGAGTTTTATTCGCAATGAAGGTATCCTATGCAAAATGCTAAAGGTACTAGGCGGTCAATTTAAGTCAAGAAAACTAAAGACCCCAAGGGACAGTGACACAACACGCCCTTGGACAGGTCGTGCTCGCGAATCAGTGTTTAACCAACTAAGGGGGCACCTAAACGAGGGCAACATCCTTGACCTATTTGCTGGGGTAGGGACAATGGGACTTGAAGCAATAAGCAGGGGTGCCAAGAATGTTGTGCTTGTTGAACAAGATAAAAAAATTCACAGTATTCTTGAGCACAATATAGAAACACTTGGGTGCCAGGATAGTGCAACGGCAATTCAAGCCGATGCACTCTCATCAATCCCTCTCTTAAGAGCAACAAGGCCAGTGGATGTAGTTTTCATTGATCCGCCTTATGCAATGATGGTAGACAAAAATGCAAGAACCAGAGTACTTGAACAAGTTGCAAAATTAGATTCAATTCTCGATAAAGAGGGATTGGTAGTCCTTCGAACTCCAGAAAACCCAAAATTTACACCCCACACCGTAGATACACTGGCTGGTCCTGAAATTCACAAAAAGGGCACCGGAATGTGGGTTCTATTTTATGGAATCAAACCGTGAGTAGTATCTGCCCAATTACTTGTAGAAAAGGTGCGATTGAGATCCTGACCAAACTCCGAGAAGCAGGATTCGAGACTTATTTTGCTGGAGGGTGTGTTCGTGATAGATTACTTTCAGCCGCACCAACCGAGTACGACATTGCAACTTCTGCAAGACCAGATGACATAAAAAAAATCTACCCAAATGCAAGAAGCGTAGGCGAAGCATTTGGAGTAATGCTCGTTAGGAGCCAAGAGTTAATGTACGACGTGGCTACATTTAGAAGTGACGGACCATACAGCGACCACAGGCATCCCGACAAAATCCAATTTTCTGACGCAAAACATGATGCAAAGCGACGTGACTTCACTATTAATGGCATGTTTGAAGATCCGATTGATGAAACCATTATTGATTTTGTAGACGGTAAAGTTGATATGGAAGCTCGCCTTATTAGAGCAATTGGAAACCCACAAACAAGATTTGAAGAAGACCATTTACGGATGTTACGTGCAGTACGTTTTTCTGCTCGGTTTGAGTTTTCTATTGAAAATGGAACCTCCGAAGCCATAAGAGAACTTTCACAAGAACTAGTTGGTGTCTCCCGTGAACGCATCGGTGAAGAAATTAAAAAAATGTTGCTTGACCAAAACAGAGGAGTTGCAGGATGGGAACTCCAATATCTTGGCTTAGACAGAATAGTTTTGGCTGAGGAGTCCTGCATGAACGCTCCAACTCGGTTAGGAAAGTTGCCTGCAAAGTCAACTTACGCAACAGCCCTTGCTGCTTGGATTATTGACAGACACTCAAGCGAAGCCGACGTGCAAAAAATAGCAGCAAACTGGAGATCCTCTTTGCTTCTTTCTAACCGGAATTTTCAAGAGTTAGAACAAATTCTAGAATTACACAGGAATCTTCTAAAGTGGGATGAGATAGGAACTGCAAAACAAAAAAGAAATGCTTCTTCAAATCACGCTATTTCTGCACTAGCAATTCTCCAAGCAGAGGACAGAGCGCTCTTCATCCATATCAAGCGGAGTATCTCGATTCTAGAGAAAACGGGCCTAGCGCCAAGACGGCTTATTACTGGGGATGACCTCCTAGACGCTGGTATCAATCCTGCTCCTGAACTTGGAAAAATCCTAGAGTCGGTTTATGACGCTCAGTTAGAGGGCTCAATTGCCTCAAAGGACGAGGCAATCAACCTTGCTCTGGCTATCTACAAGGATTTTCTCAGTTCATAATCACCTTGCTGGTGTATACTAGAGTTATGAAAATGCTATCAATATTTCTTTCTCTCTGTTTGTTCTTAGGTATCTCATTTGCACAGCACGCCTTGGCTCAAGATAGTACTCAGCAGGAACTCTCGTTCAACTCAGTTTCAAAAACAACTGACAAAGGAAAATCAATCTTAATCATCCCAATGATTGGGCAAATGAGCACTGATATTAGTATTGATGCTTACAGACCACATTTCGACGCCATCCGTGACTTGAACCCCGATTTAATCATCTTTGAAATGTTTTGCCAAGATTTTCGTGACGAATTTTACGCAAAGCAAAGACGTGGCGACCGAAAAGAACAAAATGGATACGACCCCGATTCAGTAAAAGATCTCGCGAAACTTTTCCGTATTGAACTTAAAGATATCCCTCAAATAATGTGGGTACAGGACTCTTGTGGTGGCAGTAGCGTTTTAACACTCGCTTGGCCAGACATATATATGTCCCAAAATGCAAAATTACAAGGGACTTACAATCTAGCTAGAAACTGGAACTACATTGATCGAGACAAACCTACTTGGGGCAAAATGTACCAAG
>CAZLCM010000090.1:0-4143 GCA_964558055.1 uncultured Isosphaeraceae bacterium
CAAACTCTTTATCCCAGTGATTTTTTAATCGTTCTATCGTTTCTATTTCAGTTTGGTCGATTTTTCCCAACGTCTCTTTTAAGCGGTTCTCAATTTGCGTATTTGTAGAAATTTCATCCGAGTCAATGTCGCCCATCGAGTCAGTAAATTGTTGTTCTGCAGTTTTTGCATCGTCTTTAATTTTTGAAGAAAGTTTTGTTTCAACTTTCTGAAAACGATCCTTTTCTTTTTCAAGGTCTTTTTTATGAAGTCGTTCTATTTCGGATAGGCGAGGCAAATATTTTTCCTCTGCAATTGAAATTTCTTTATCTCTATTCGTTTGGACACCAGAGGTTTTTTCCTGCATGGTGGTTTCAATAATGTCTTGATACTTTTCAAAAGCAAGTTGCGCTTGGCGAACGTGCTTTGAAAATTGAGCAATTCGTTTTCTTACCGAATTCTTGCCGGAAATATATGTAATTACAAGAGAGGCAATGACAGCACAAAAAGTAACAATCGGTATTGCAAAAAACGGGAGAGAAGGTGTCCAATCGCTATAAGCACCTCCAGCAAAAATTGAGACCGCCGTGACGAAAATGACAATATAAAGTGGTTTTAAGCCAATGAACCAGCCAGCCCATTTGTCATCTTGTATTTCAGTAAGAGCTTTTTTTGCTCCTTCTACATAGTCAGACATTGGTTTGTCAATTGAACCAATTTCTTTAGTTGACTCAGTGTTTGTAGATTGCCTTAACCGAGACAAAATCTTAGGAGCTTCTTCGCAGAGGGAATCAAGTTTTTCTTTTGTTTCAAGAAGAGTATCGTGTGCATCACTCGCCTCTTCTCGAATTTTTGCCATAGCGCCATCGTAAACTGACTCGGCAAGCCAAGTCGCTTCATTTAGGCGTGTTTCGGTTTCCTCTTTAAGGTCCTTCGCGTTTATATTGATTTCAGTAATTCGTTGTTCGTGGCGTTCCTTCAAATGGGCGGGCTCTAATTCCCTTCGTTCAACCAGATTTTCAAGTGAGGAGTCCTTGCTTAGGCGAACATTTTCTCGTTTTGCTATTGCATCTGATTTACACTCAATAAGGGATTCATCACGAAGTTTTGCTGCAAGATCTCTTTGCTTTGCACAATTCTCATAAAGTTCTTGGTGCGCAGAATACGTGCTTTGAATCAACTTGCGGATGGAATCAATTTGCTCTTTTTGATGGTTAATGATGGATGAAGTCATAGCGTTTTGTATTTAGTGCAGTTCAATGTAATTGTATCGCACTCAGGAACATTCTTGCTTTGCCCTGTTAATTGCTTCGCTCATTGTTTCCATCGCACCAATGGCCGAAAGAACCATTTCAAGAAGAGGTTGTATGTGTTTTTCTTCAATGCGCCTGCTTACGGGGTCGTTCCAATGTTCACTTGCAGTGGTCCAGTGATAATTAAGAGTTTTAGTTGTCTTCATCAGTTGTGATGCTGCTGTCTGCATGCTCATCTGTTTGTGAATCCTTTATGTCTTCGCCACTTCTTGCGATTGATGGTTTGTCTGTTGTTTCTTCAATTGGTTGGTCGGGTGCTTGCATTGACGTTGCTAAATATGCTTCAAGTGAATGGATAGATTTATCTATTATAAAAACCGCTTTATTCAAACTTCCTTCTAATGATGATAAAAGTGGGTTAATCGCACCACGGTATTCGTTGATTTCCCTTTCAAATTTCCTAGACCAACGTTTTGTTTGTTGTAGTTTTTCTTGTGCTTGTTTTATTTCTGATTCACGTTTTTTTACTTGACGTTTCTGGTCCGTAGGACCGCGAGGATTGTCAGGTTGTGAGATGGTTGCTCTAAAAAGTTCGCTCTTTGCTTGCGCAAGAAGTTCAGTAGAACGGCGTTCAAGTTGAATCCAATGCATTGGTTGAGTTGAAGTAAGCCAGATTTGAGTGTTGGAAACCTCACCTTCAGCAGTTGAGATTGAGCGCTTTGCTTCATCAATAAACTTGATAAGCGCTGAGCGGAATTCCTTAAGGGATTCTAATGATCGTACGTTCGCTGCTTGGGACATTCGTTACCGTTGCTCGAGATATTCTTCGATGCGTTGTGCCTTACGAAGCAGAAACGGTATTTGTTCTGCGGATGATTTGGTGAAGCGGTCCATTGCTTTGATTGTGAAATCGAACTCTTCCTCAAATTTTCGCTGTTCTTGGTCGCGCCAACTTTGTGAAAGACTTGACATCCTTGAGCGCATGACTTGAAGTTGGTGCGTTAAATCATCGTTGAATCGTTTAAGGTCATGGGCGAAACGCCTAATTTCTTCGGGGTCTGCAATTGCTTTAGCCATAAAATCTATTCCTTATATATAAAGGATACACATAAGAGGTGATTTCGGCACTTTGAAAGGGGACAAAAATGCGTTAATGGAATATTATCGAGGTTTTATGCAGTTGCGAGTTCTACAGTTGGCCTTCCAACTGAGTAATAATTGAACCCTTGCATAGCCATCTCAGATCGCCTATATAAGTTGCGTCCGTCGAATAACACTGGTTCCCTTAGCGCGGATTTTAGACGAGTAAAGTCGGGTGAACTGAACTCAGACCATTCCGTACATATCACCAACGCGTCGGCTTGTTCTGCTGCCTCGTACATATCATTTGAGATTTGAACTTCTGGGACTTCTTCCTTGTAGGTTTCATGGGCTTCAGGATCAAACCCAGTAACTTCAGCGCCCGCTTGGATGAGGGTCTTTGCGATATCTATTGAGGGTGCATCTCTGACGTCGTCGGTATTTGGTTTGAAAGCAAGACCCCAAAGTGTAACTTTTTTGCCAGTCAAATCGTTTCCAAAGTGTTTGAGGATTCGGTCTGCAAACCACCTTCGTTGTCTTTGGTTAAGATTGTGTACTGCTGTGTTAACAAGGCAAGGAGCATCAGCATCATCACCCATTTCCATAACTGCTAACGTGTCTTTTGGAAAACATGAGCCGCCATATCCAATTCCCGGTTTAAAGAATTGGGTTCCAATTCGACTATCAGAGCACATCCCAGTTCTGACACGTTCGATATTTGCGCCATTTCGTTCACATAGAGATGCTATTTCATTAATGAAACTAATCTTGCAAGCAAGCATTGCATTTGAAGCGTATTTCACCATCTCAGAGGAGTGAATGTCAAAGAAAAATATTGGATGCCCATCGCTTACAAATGGAGCATAAACTTTTTCGAGGGTTTCTCTTGCTCTATCATCTTCAACACCACAAACAACACGGTCGGGGTGCATGAAGTCATCAATTGCATTGCCTTCACGTAAAAACTCCGGGCAGTTAGCGATGGAATATTCGCCGTGGAGACGTTCTGCGACTTTATGAGTTGTACCAACTGGGACAGTTGATTTTACGACAACCACTGGCGGCTCATTAAAGGAATCTAGAGTTTCTGAGATGCTGTCAGCAACACCCATAACGTGAGAGAGGTTGCACCTTCCATCTTTTCCGGTTGGTGTACCTACGCAAATGAAAATTATTGCAGCGTCATCGAATGCTGTTGCTGCATCATCTGTGAAGTGAAGTCGACCTGCTTTGATTGATTTAGTCATCATTTCTGAAAGGCCTGGTTCAAAAAACGGCGCTTCGCCTTTGCGCAGCGTTTCGACTTTTTTAGGATCTATATCTAGGCAAATTACATCATTGCCCGCATTTGCAAAGCATGTGCCTGTAATCAACCCAACGTAACCTGTGCCAACAATTGCTATTTTCATGACGTCATTATACCCTTTTCAAGGTCAAGTAGATATTTCTTTCTTTTGAGTTCTTTGCTTTTGGGATTGGTAGCCCCAGAGTAACCGTGTAATTCACCTGATGAAGATATTACACGATGGCATGGGGTTAGAATCGTAAGAGGGTTGTTACGCATCGCTTGACCTGCGGCTCGCATTGCTTTTGGAGAACCAGCTCTTTTGGCTAGTTCTTTGTAAGTAATTGTCTCTCCATAAGGGATTGCTCTGCATTCCTTCCAACACCTTCTTGTAAATTTGGGGCCAAGAGGAAGTGGGGCATCGAATTCCTTGATCATTTTGCCATTGAAAAATCTCTGTAACTGCGTTGCCAATTTTTCAGTTGGCTCCTTGTCAACGTGAAATCTCCCAAAATCACAAAACAACAAATTATCTTTGTATCCAAG
>CAZLCM010000091.1:0-4126 GCA_964558055.1 uncultured Isosphaeraceae bacterium
TGCTCGCTACATTGGTTAACGCTGGTTACGAACTCGTCGAAGATCACAATGAAGCGGATGCAATCATCATTAACACTTGTGGCTTTGTTGAGTCGGCAAAGGAAGAATCGGTGGAAGTTATCAACGAAGCGGTCGCTCTGAAAGAAACTGCTAATGTAAAACGTGTTATTGCTGCTGGCTGCTTAGTGCAGAGGCA
The DNA here is from genome assembly GCA_964558055.1 of uncultured Isosphaeraceae bacterium. Lineage (GTDB taxonomy): Bacteria > Planctomycetota > Phycisphaerae > Phycisphaerales > SM1A02. Next base: position 197 of record CAZLCM010000091.1, read on the forward strand.
ACGTGCACATTTACTTGACTTGTGCCCCGGAATTGACGCAATGATTGGCGTGTTTGACCGAGACCATATTGTTGATGCTATGCAAGAGAATCCAGAAAAAGAGAAAACACCACAATGGATTGAAGCAAATGCAGTCCTTGCAGCAAAATCCCGAGGTATAACCAACTCCACTGGTTACTTTGAAGATGATTCAAACAGAGTGCAACTGACACCAAGACATTGGTCTTACCTTAGGATTAGTGAAGGGTGTAACCAGAACTGCTCGTTTTGCACCATTCCATCTATTCGAGGAAAAATGCGCTCTAAACCAATTGACACAATAGTCAAAGAAGCAAAGAAGTTACTCACGTCTGGTGTCTTTGAGTTAAATCTGATTGGTCAAGATACAACTAGTTATGGCGACGACATTGGATATGCTCCTGGTCTTGTTGGATTGCTCACCGCACTAAACGATGTGGTTGACCAGACCGGTGGTGGAGGTTGGATTCGACTGATGTATGCTTATCCGAATAATTTCACGGACGAGATGATGAAGGCAATGGCTTCATTGAAACACGTTGTCCCATACATTGACATCCCATTACAACACTCGAGTGATTCGATGCTAACATCGATGCGAAGAAACGTTTCTGCAATGGAACAGTCGGATCTGATTACCAGAGTTCGAAACAACATTCCGGGCGTTGCGATTCGCACAACATTTATCACCGGATTTCCTGGCGAAACCGAGAAAGATCATAAAGAACTCCTTGCTTTTCTTCAAAAGAATAAATTTGAAGCAATGGGCGTATTCCAATATTCAAAAGAAGAGGGGACTGTTGCTGGAACAATGGAAACTGATATTACACTTAAAGTTCCAGAAGAAACCAAACAACTTCGTGAAGAAGAATTAATGTTAGCACAACAAGAAATTGCTTTTGCTAGCGCTCAAAATTTCGCGAGCAAAAACGAACAACTTGACTTGCTAATTGATTCGTACCTAGGAGAAACCGGCGAAGGCAGATTACATTTATACCAATGCAGAACAAAATACCAAGCCCCTGATGTCGATGCTTGCACTATTCTCATGTCAGAAGAACAGCAAACTGTCGGCTCCATAGTTCTTTGTACTATTACTGACTCGGATGGATATGACCTTATTGCGCGACCAACAGGTGAATTAGAAAAGGTTGTATCGCTCCCTGTGCGGTAAACTGTACTGTTCCACACTTATGCCTATCCGTAACTTTTCCATCATCGCCCACATCGACCACGGCAAGAGCACTCTCGCTGATCGTTTGTTACAAGCTACCCAAGCCGTTACAAAACGAGAATCCAAAGAACAAATGCTCGACTCTATGGATCTAGAGAGGGAACGGGGAATAACAATCAAGGCCTCGGCAGTAACCGTGCACCACCAGTTCAACGGAGAGGATTTCCAACTCAATTTTATTGACACTCCAGGCCATGTTGATTTCACGTATGAAGTTTCGCGCGCGCTTACCGCATGCGAAGGTGCACTACTTGTTGTTGATTCAACTCAAGGAGTAGAAGCACAAACCGTAGCAAATGCATACCTAGCAATTGAAAATGACTTGGAACTAATTCCAGTTGTAAACAAAATCGATTTGCCTTCTGCTGATCCTGAAAAAGTTTCAATGGAAATTGAACAAATCCTTGGGTTACCTGCTGAGGATTGTATTTACTGTTCTGCCAAGACGGGTGAAGGAATTTCTGAATTACTCGACGCAATTTGCGAAAAACTACCTACGCCAAAGCCGTCGGTAATGGAGCAAACAAGAGGGCTTATTTTTGATTCTCACTACGATGATTATCGAGGAGTCATCGTTTACTTTCGTGTGTTTGACGGCAAACTTACCAAGGGTGACAAAATACGAATGATGGGGACTCAGAGAAACTTCACCATAACGGAACTAGGAAGATACACCCCACAGCCCATGCCTGCAAAATCAATTGGTACTTCCGAAGTGGGGTACATGGTTGCTGCTATTAAAACACTCCAAGACGTTAGAGTTGGTGACACAATCACACTTGAGTCAGACCCCGCAAGCGAAGCATTGCCTGGTTATGAGGAACCAAAGCAGATGGTGTTTTGCGATTTTTATCCCGCCTCAAGTGAGAGCGGTAGCAAAAAGACGGAGTTTGAAACCCTTCGTGAAGCGGTAGAAAAACTTCGACTCAATGATTCGAGTTTCACCTTTGAAACACAACATAGTGAGGCACTTGGATTTGGATTTCGATGTGGATTTCTTGGTTTGCTTCACATGGAAATTGTGCAGGAACGCCTTGAGCGTGAAGGCGGGGCGGAAATTGTTCAAACAGCCCCCACTGTTAATTACCAAGTTGAAATGACAGACGGAACTGTACTTGACATTCACAATCCAGCTGACTTGCCTGACCCCTCACAGATAAAAAATATTCGTGAGCCAATTGTCAAAGTAGAAATCATTTGCCCAGATGAGTCAATTGGTGATTTGATGCGTTTGTGCGAAGGACGGCGAGGAGTTTTTAAGGGGCAGCGTTTTATTTCTTCAGGAAGGCAATTGTTGGATTATGAGTTGCCACTTGCTGAAATCATTTATGATTTTTACGACAAACTAAAATCAATTACTCGTGGATACGGCACGATGGATTATGAAATCATTGAATACCGAGCAGATAATCTTGTAAAGGTTTCTATTCTTGTAAACGGAAACCCCGTTGAGGCCTTAAGCGTAATTTGCCACAGAGAAAAAGCTGAATCAAGAACCCGTGCAGTTCTGTTAAAACTTCGCAGGCAAATTGACCGTCATCAATTTGAAATTGCTCTACAGGCAGCAATCGGCGGAAAAATCATTGCTCGTGAAACCGTTAAAGGTTTTCGAAAAAATGTCACTGCAAAATGTTACGGTGGTGACGTAACTCGAAAAAGAAAATTGTTAGAAAAACAAAAGAAGGGGAAGCAACGTATGAAGGCAATTGGCAACGTCCATATTCCCCAGTCAGCATTCCTATCTATATTAGAACAAGGTGATTAAAGCATGAAAACTTCACTCTCACAAATTCTCATTGGCTCGCTTCTTTTCACTGGAGTTGTCACGACTTCCCTGATTAGCCAAGATGACACTGGTTCTCTTGGACCAACAGATACGTTAACCCTCGCAGGGAAAGATGGTGATCTTGTTATCAAAAACTCCGATAAGCACATTTCTTGGGGTGAAGAAAAAACTAGCACCGCTTGGTCAATTGGGTTTATGGAAATAGGCAAGGCGCTCTCTCAACTCTTACAAGCAGAACATTTCAAAGAAGACCGAAAAGATTTAGATGCTGAACTTCGCGACGGGATGTCGGAAACACGGCTAGCTCTTGACGCCGTTTCGCAAGAAGCACAGAATATTGAACCAGACGACCCAGATGCTGGAAAATTACGCCAGCAGTGGCAACAACTGTACGACGAACTTCAGCACCTTCAAAAACTTGGAGCAGACGCTCGTGGTGCATTAATGGCAAAACAGATGCAAGAGTCGTACCAAGAAATCGTAGAGGCAGTGAACGTTGTTTCAGAACGTATGAACATCGACATGGTCCTTCGCTTTATACCACCAGACGGTGAGTTCGCTCAGGATAATCCTGACGCAACGATTATGCAGATTCGACTTCGGACCGCTCTTCGACTTCCAGAAGGAATCGATATTACTGATGAGGTTCTTTCAGAACTTGGGCTTGATGGGTAATCGCGCTTGAAAATTTCTCGGTTACAACTTGTTTAACTTCTGACATACTTGGGCTCTTGTCCCCAAGTATTTCTTGAATCGATGTCACCTTGCGGTCTTTTAATCCACAAGGAACAATGTAATCGAAATGTTCCATGTTTGGATTTACATTTAGTGCAAAACCATGCATCGATACCCACCTTGAGACACGTACTCCCATTGCACATATTTTTGCGTC
>CAZLCM010000092.1:0-1096 GCA_964558055.1 uncultured Isosphaeraceae bacterium
CTTGCTAATCTTGTAAAAATGCCATCGTAAGAGGTCTGCAATCGATGTCTGGAATGGTGCAAATCTTTTCAGTGAGCACTGTCTTTGAATTCAAAGAAAAAACGACAATCTCGCTGTAATTGTTTTGCCCACTTCCTTGTCTTACAAGAGCAGCGACAAGATAGCTACTATCATTTTTACTTTTTCCAATAGCAAGGGAGTGTGGGTTGCCCCAATCTGTAATTGTCAGTATATGTGGCGGTTCATTTGTATGAACATCTATTATTCCCAATCCCACACTATTAGTTAAGGCGGAAACTATGAATTTGCCATCAGGGGTTATAGCACTGTCAGGTATTGCAACTCCAAAATCCCATGAAGCGATTGATTGATCTAATTTAGAAAGTGCGTATCGTGTTTCAAAAGAATCACTAAGAGATTTTGCAGCGTCGATCGCAGCATCAACTGCACTGTGCGATGAAATCGATGAAACAATCATTGAGCGAGTTCTCGCCTCAATAGCTTTTTCTTCGGATAATTGTGCTTCAGTGCGAGCCTTAGTAGCTTGAACTGCTTCTCTCACAGAAACAAATGTTCCTGCTAAAAGCATGAATAGAATTGAAGCAATGCTTCCAACTAAAAGTTTGTTCCTAACAATAAACTTCTTCGTTTTATATGCAACAGATGGGGGGGCAGCGATAATCGGTTCATTGTCAAGAAAGCGTTTGACATCATCAGCGAGCGTGGAAGTAGATTGATACCGGCGATCTGGTTCTTTTTCGATTGCTTTTAATATGATCGTTGCTAAATCTGTTGGTAAGTTAGGAGCGATAGTTCTTGGATCTTTAGTAACACCTTCTTGGATCATTTGCGCGGCACCGAGCATAGTCGTCTTTGAAAGATCAAAAGGTCTTGATCCAGTGAGTAGTTCGTAGAGCACAATGCCAAGCGAGTAGACATCAGATCGAAGATCGATTGACTGAGTATCCCCTCTACATTGCTCGGGGCTCATATAGGCGATGGTCCCCATAATTTGCCCAGTGCTTGTACCGATTGTTGTAACTGCAAGGTCAGATCCTGTCACTCTTGCAATACCAAAGTCGATAATTTTTACCTG
>CAZLCM010000092.1:1196-4054 GCA_964558055.1 uncultured Isosphaeraceae bacterium
TTCTATTTCAGTTTTGAACCTCTGCATCCCTTGACGAGAACGCAATACTTGTGAGAACAATTTGAAAGCAACCGTTCGTTTTGGTTGTTCCGTTGTTGCTTCGTAGACATGTCCCATTCCACCAGCGCCGAGCGAAGAAACAAGAGTGTATTTGTTTATGGTTTTTCCAACAAGTGAATGTTCCTTTAATTGTGAAGGTGCACACTGTGTTGAACAATCCTTCTCCTCGTCAGTATTTGCAAGGAGGGAAACAACTTTTTGCATTAATTCTGGGGAATGCTTGCATTTTTCTTGAACAACGGACAACCTATCTGGCAAAGGGAGATCAACTACTTCTTGATATATTTGTTCTACCGAGGACCAATCAACATTTCCGTTGTCAGTCATGCGGTACCGTTGATGTTGTAATCTTGGATTTTTGCTTTCAAGAAAGCTCTTGCGAATTTCCAATCTCGTTGCGCTGTGCGTTGTGCGATTCCCATAATGTTACTTGCTTGCTTTGTTGAAAATCCAGCGCAATACAACAGCATTGTGAGATCGTAATGGTTAGGAAATGTGTCTTTCAAGTCTTTCATCGCACTAGCAAGAACGAGAAGTTGATCATCGGGCTCTGATTCTTTCACAAGGCCGCCAATGATAATTTCTAATGGCACTCGTTTTTTCCCACCACCGCGTTTTACACAATTTCTTTTACGGGCTTGTTCGATGCGTATTTGTTTCATTGCTCGCGCGGTTGTACAAAAGAAACTTCGCCGGTTATTCAAATGATCGGGCGATGCCTCGGCAAGTCGAAGAAAGGCTTCGTTAATGAGCGAGGTTGCTTGGAGGGTACAGTCGGGCGATTCGCTAGCAATTTGCATATTTGCAAGTTCGTGAAGATGTCGCCAAGTTACATCGAACAAACTAGCCAGTGCACCTTCATTGCCTTCTTGCCACGATTCAATCAGCAAAGTGACATCATGCGTACCTTCTGTACGATCTTGTTTTTTTACTTCTACTGTCCCTTGCCCAGACCCCATACTTCGCCTCCATCCAGAAAAACCATGCGCTTCCCAGACTTTTTGACGCAAAACTACTGACTACTCAGAATCCGGTCTGGGGATTCGCTGTGTCGGGCGGGCTTCATCTGCTCGACCAGCGGTCCTCAACATCATAGCAAAGAACACTTCTGTGTCCATAAAAAACTCTAATTGACCAAAATACGCCAGTGCTTGAACAAAACTAATCGTGTTGGAACCCAACTCGATCCGTTGATGCCTTTTGGCTTTGAAAGCGACAAGCACTTTGTAAGTCTCTGCAAACAAGCGAGATAGGACCAATACCCTATGGCTATAAAAGTGACTGTCACATACTCAACCCGTCTACTTTAATTTGGTTTCACCACTTCTCTGCGCTGTTTGAGATTTTTTTCGCAAAAACTGTACAAAGTGTCAGTTGTCCACATTTAATGCAGTAGAGGAGTTTGCAGTTATGAAAATCTTTGGAATATCGAAACTTGCGAGGGCGATCATTGGATCCACTAGGTTTATGAAGAGAGTGCAATCTCATGTTGCAGTGTCAGCGGTCGTTGTTGCATCAGTGGTGATGATGGTTTCTGGTGAACAACTTGCTAGTGCCAAGTCCAATGTATCTCCGTCGAGTGAATTATTTTCTGCCCAGTACAAAACGATGCAGACAATTGACTTTGAAAATATGGGCGCTTCCTTCCGAGAAGTGATGCACGGCATCTCCAAGATTTATGAAGTCGAAGGGAAGTCAGGCACAGAGTATTCGCTTGAAATGGATGGGATTGTTCGCGGTGCAACGAACGCTGGTCCAATCTCCTTGCGCATGGATGATTCTATTATTAGTATAAGTGCAGCTGGTATTTACGAGACAGAAGTTCTGAACCTCAAAAACATTGTTTCTGTCATGAACAATTCAGCTAGCGGTGCATCTGAAACCGCTCGATGGGAACAAGAGACAGTCATTCATTTCGGTGCAAAGTTGCGGGATAATATCACAGTACATTGCGAAAAAATTCCGATTGCATTTAATGCAGCAACTGATGCAACACTAGTTACCTTTTCGACTGAAGCGAAAAAGTTGCAAGGTAATTCGGGGCATTTTGCGTGTGAATATACTGGAGCATTTGTCTATTCACAATCGAACGAACAGATTTATCAATCGTCGTCGATCTTTGTTGCTCGAAAAGGCAGCGAGAAATTACGAATTGAAGAGTTGACATATCTTGTAGACGATTCTGGGAAGAGTCCCAAATACGACCTTGTCGATCTTAGGGACGAACTTAACCTATCGTTGAGAACCGGTGTATTTCCGATGCAGGATGCGACCTCTCCTCCGTGGCTACAAGAAGCGTTAGCAGCAAGAGAGAGTTTTTTTTGTACAGAAAAAATGCTAACAACGGATTGTGGGCAAGCCCTTTTATCACCGCAAGTACTAGTAGCAAAAACAGCGAAAGCAATGGTTGAATTTGGCACATTGATAAACTCAGGAGAAGCAGTGGCAAGTGCTGTAGACACTGGCTACATTGTCTTTGGAAATTGGATTGGTGGACACGCTCAACATCCGAGCGGGTTGCAAGGCGTTAACCAAATTGAAACCGTTGAAGTTGCAAACGCTGAGACTGCTGTTGTTGGTGAGTATGCTCTGTATGTACCCGAGGAAGGTTCAAGTGGACAGGCAACGATGTCAATCTCAAAAGAAGGGACAAAAACGGTTGATCCCACCACTCCAAAACCACCAATAAAACGTGCTCCGAAAAACAATCCTGTAGTCAGTACCTCAACAAGTGGCATGGATTTAGGAAGCCTTCTCCTCTATGGTGGTGCTGGTATAGCAATCGCCGTTGGCGCTTC
>CAZLCM010000093.1:0-4044 GCA_964558055.1 uncultured Isosphaeraceae bacterium
CAGAAACGACCCGCGGGATTGTTTTTGTTCTGTACCATAATCGTGTGAGCGAACGAATACCAGAAAATGTAGCCGAAAAATTACGAGACATCGTGCGTCAACACGATGATTTGTCAGCGCAACTCCTAAATCCCGATGTCTTAACTGACCACCGAAAAGTCACTTCTCTCTCCATTAAAAAAGCTGCAATCACTCCGCTCGTTGAACAATTCTCTAAATACGAGACCGCGATTGCACAAGAACAGGAATGTGAAGAGGTTCTCAAGGGTGATGATCATGAACTTGCTGCGATGGCAAAAGAAGAACTTTTAGAACTTGATAAAACACTCTCTGTACTCACTGAACAAATTCAAAAACAACTTGTAACCGCTGATGAGCAATCGGTAGGTTCAGTTATTCTTGAAGTTCGGGCTGGGGTTGGTGGCGACGAGGCGGCTATCTGGGCAAGAGACCTTGAGGAAATGTATCGAAGATTCTCGTCACTTCGGGGGTGGAAGATTGAAGACATGGGTGGTTCTAAAACAGCAATTCTCTCTATTGCTGGTGAGGGTGTTTGGGCGAACCTTGGGTTTGAAAGTGGAACGCATCAAGTTAAACGTGTCCCAGAAACCGAAACCCAAGGTCGAGTCCACACTTCAACAGCAACCGTTGCTGTTTTGCCGGAACCAGAAGAAATAGAAGTCGACCTTGACCCAAATGACGTCAAAGAATCGATAACTACTTCAACTGGACCCGGCGGGCAAAACGTGAACAAGGTCGCTACTGCTGTGCACCTCATACATGAACCTACTGGTATCGAAGTTCGAATGCAAGACACAAAGAGCCAAGCACAAAACCGTGAGAAAGCGTGGAAACTTCTTCGAGCACGTCTCTTTGAAATCCAAAAAGCAAAAATAGATGAAGAGCGCGCGCAATCAAGAAACTCTATGATTGGCTCAGGGAGCAGAGCAGAAAAAATTAGAACATACCGTTACAAAGATAACCTAATCGTCGACCACCGAATCAGTGGCAACTACAACCTTTCCGATGTCATGTCAGGAAATATGCAACCGATGATTGATCAACTCATTGAAGTCGAGACCGCAAGAAGATTGTCGGAGATTTAATAATGCTACACCCAGATGAAACAGTTAATGTAGACCATGTAATTCCAATCGTTGTGGGCGCGCATCTTCGTGGTGAACTTGGTGATAGGCGGCGAGGATACTATCTAGGAGAAGCCATAGTAGGTTGGATGGAACAACATGAAATTGCTGGTCCGCCTTGGCCTCTTGTCTGTAGCGATTTATGGTACCTCAACGATACTGAACTTCGTACCCGCCCTGCTATCTGTATTGGTCAACCGGAAGTAAACGCAGCTACTGCAGCACTTTCCTCAAAACTGGAAACATTTCAAGTTGCGGACTCAGCATACCGAATCCAAGGCGATCCCGAGTTTGTTGAATTGAAGTACTGCCTCTGGGGAATAGACGACACCCACACAAATCAATGTGTTGAACAATTCATAAAAAACGCACTTCCGAACTTCCTTGGCTCAATTTTTGGAGTTTCTGTTGAAAAATAAGATCAAGTAGCGTACCCTGTTACTGCGGATGAGCGTGGCGGGACACCACCTTGCTTTTTTACTGACGGATTAACGCTCATGAATAGAGAAACTAAAAAAGATAAACCCAATAAAGATAAACATGGTTTCACCCTTATTGAAATTTTGGTGGTCATAGCCATTATTGCACTTCTTGCTGGGATTTTACTTGCCTCTCTTGGAACAGTTCAAGATGCTGCAAAGAAAACACAAACCACAAGTTTACTTCAAGCGTTTGCAAGGGCTTGCGATGAATATTCGATGGATTATGACCGTTTCCCCGGAATTCTTCCAGATACTGTCCTTGGTCAAACTGGCGGCACATACTCACAAATCACTCCAACACAAAACACTCTACTTGAACTCATGGGTGGTGTTAGAGTTAAAAATTCAAACTCAACTCCCTCAGTTGTAACTGAATATGATAATTATGGTGGAATTGAATACTTATCAAACAATGGTGTTACAGATCCAACAACAGGTACAACTTGGTGGCTAAAGTTTGACGAAACCAAATTTGGTGAAGGCCCTTGGATAAATGGTCTTATACACGCCCCCTTCTTCAGCCCAAAATCAAGAGACATAAGATATACACCACTTGATAATGGTAATGCTGCTGATGAATTGCCCACATTGGTGGATTCATGGGACACTCCAGTTATATTTCTAAGAGCAATTCGTGATAGTGGGCCCATCATTGATGACCCAACTGGTAGCAACCCTAATTACCGCAACCCTCAATATGAAATGCCTGACTTAGATCCCTTCTTTGAGGACGCTCTAAATAAAACTGGGAGCTTGTTAAGCATTGACGCAGCAACTGGTCAAACCACAGAAGATCGGCTCGCTTGGCTAACACTTTTGCTTGTACACCCTTCATTCTGGGAAGATCCTGGAGATGGGTCTTCATTTTCAAACGGTGTTGCTTGGGGTGCAGTTCGCGGGAGATTTCTTTTAATCTCTGCGGGACCAGACACTGCATACATGGAAGCAATCAACAAGGAATTACACGTTGACCAAGCAATCGACCCGTCAAACCTCTTTGGCAATTTTCTAGGTGGAGGACCAACGGGTGGAGAAATCACTCCAAAGATGATGGAGTCCTTTGATGACGTTGTCGTTTATGGTGGCGCATAAAGAAATATTGGTGAATTGAAAAAGGGCTCTACCAATTTGGAAGAGCCCTTTTGTTTTGTAACCTAAAAATTAACCTATGGTTAATTTATGCAAACAGATTCTGAGCGTCAATGAACTCAATTACTTTTGCTACACATGTTTCAAGGTCATCTTCATGGGTCTTGATGTGCAATTCAGCGTTCACTGGTTCTTCATAAGGAGCATCGATACCTGTGAATCCTTTGATTTCGCCAGCACGAGCTTTCTTGTAAAGACCCTTTGGATCACGATCTTCAGCAGCTTCAAGTGAAACATCAATGTAACACTCAAAGAATGGTACATCATTCTCTGCGTGAAGTGCACGAACTGCATCACGGTCTTCAGCATAAGGGCTAATGAAACTTGCAATTGAGAGAACGCCAGCATCAGCGAACAGTTTTGAGACCTCACCAATCCTACGAATGTTTTCTGTACGGTCTTCTGGAGAGAACCCAAGGTTCTTATTCAAACCCATTCTGATGTTATCGCCATCAAGTCGGTATGCGTGATGCCCTCTATTCATAAGAACTTGCTCTACTGCTACTGCAATAGTACTTTTACCTGAACCAGAAAGACCTGTGAACCAAAAGGTAGCGCCCTTTTGACCCATATTTTTGATTCGTTCTTCTGAGGTTACTGTACCTTCGTGAAATGTGATGTTTGTTGCTACTTGTTCAGCCATTAGTAATATTTCCTTTGTATGGAACTAGTTAATTCCGGGGGTGGTTATGCGGTTACTGTTGCGGTTGCCCATTCGATTAGGACGTCAGCCACTTCTGGTCGTGAGAATTCTTCTGGTGGGCGCTCTCCTTGTTCGAGTAAAGCGCGTACTTTTGTTCCTGATAAGAATATTTGGTCGCCTTCAAGTTTTGGAAATGTTTTTGAACTAACCATTCCCTGTGCTTTAATAGAGTAAGCAGCGTGTTCAAATTTCAGAGGGACTATCCCAATTTCGTCAGCAGTGAAGTTGTCAAAGATGTTTTGTGCATCGTAAGTTCCATAATAATCACCAACACCAGCATGATCTCGACCAACGATGAAGTGAGTAACACCGTAGTTCTTTCGGATAAGTGCGTGAAGGACGGCTTCACGTGGACCTGCATATCTCATTGCGCCGGGCATTACTGAGAGTGCGGTGTAATCACGAACAAAATAATTATCAATGATTGTGTTGTAACAGTTCATACGAACATCAGCAGGAATATCGCCTTCTTTTGTTTCTCCAACAAGTGGATGGATTAAAAGACCATCGCAAATTTCTTGCGCGCACTTACAAAGGTATTCGTGAGCTCTGTGAATCGGGTTGC
>CAZLCM010000094.1:0-4025 GCA_964558055.1 uncultured Isosphaeraceae bacterium
CACTTGTAAACAGCAACAGAATTTTAGCACGATGGGGTTTGCAGTTATTACCAAGTACTCAAAATTCGGGGCTTCGTGCCATAATGAAAAACATTAAAACTCCGTCGAAAAATTTAAATTCCTCACACATTAGTTTTGGAATCGCCCCACTTCTGAACGCAGTGGGTCGTCTAGCTCATGCAGCAACTGCTGTCGACCTTCTAACTCATCTCGATGGGACATTAGCAGATAGCGCAACTAGCGAACTATCTGCTAAAAATACTAAACGCAGGCGAGAGCAGCGAGTTATTTGTGACGAGGCGCTTTTACAAATTGAAAAGCAGGGACTTAATAAACAAAAAATTATTTGCTTACAAAACGAAAATTGGAACCGTGGGGTCGTTGGTGTGGCTGCTGGAAAGTGTATTGAAAAACACTATATTCCGACAATTTTGCTCTCAGGTGATGGTGATGAGTTAACTGGTTCAGCAAGGAGTATTTCTGGCTTTTCAATTTTGGACGCGCTTAATGCTTGTAAAGAGAACTTAGAGAAGTTTGGCGGTCACGACATGGCGGCTGGGCTTACATTGAAAAAAGAGAACTTTGAGGAATTTGTATCTTCTATCACATCGTATGCAAATGAACATATCTCGGACGAACAACTTGTTAAAACGATTAAACCAGATGTCCTTGCGGAATTGCGCGAGGTACACATTAAAAATTTAAAGCAAATCGAAAAGATGGGTCCATTTGGCATAGGAAACCCAGCGCCAATCGTTCAGATAATGGGAGCGAAAGTAGACGAATCAAAAGCGATTGGCGGAGGAGGTGCACATTTGAGTTTGAAAGTAGGTTCAGCCAGAGAACGGGTTCGATGCCTTTGGTGGAACAATGGTGAGTTCTCATCGCAAATTAAACGAGGGACGGTGATAGACATAGTTGGGAAATTGAAACTTAACGAGTTCAGTAATATTGAAACTGCGGAAATTGATGTTCTAGATATTGCTTTACCAAGCAGCTAGTTCACCAACAATTGGTTCAACAAGATCTTTCAATGTGACAATGCCAACTGGTTTTTTCTCTGGCGTAATTACAATTGCCATCGACACACCACTCTCGCGTAAATCACGCAGCGCATCTCTTGCAGGTGTTTCTTGTGAAACAAACAGTGGCATCTTCAACAAGTCAGCCGTTGGCTTCTCGGGTGTTAGCAATGCGCCAAGGACGGGCAGCACCCCGATTGCATAACCCTTTGAGTCAACAATAGGCAATCTTGTGTGGGAAGTGTTGTTAATTGCAGCAGTCCTTCGATTGTTAGAAACGTTTTCACCAATGCAGCGGACCCTAGTCCAAGGAACCATTTCACTTTTTACGGTTAATGTTTTTAATGAAAGCACTCTGTCTGCCAATGTGATTTGTTCGTCACTAAGAACTCCACCCTCTAATCCTTCTTTGAACAATAAGCCAAATCTTCTTCTTGGAGATGGTTCAATAGAATTTTCAGTTCCCAAAACAAATCTTGCTAAATTCCCAATCATTGATACCACAGGAACAACCCCAGTCCACCAAAGTAATTTATCTGACCAAGAAAGAGGAGCACTCCATCTATATGTCCAAGTATCGGTGTGTGACCTAAACAAATCTTTTGGTAAAACTTCACCAAAAATAAACAGAACTGGAATCATGATGCAAGCGTTTACAAGAATTGCCATCCAAGGACCAAGGTCGGTTTCCTCTAGCATTCGGGCAGTCCCGTAACTTGCTAGGTAATTTGCAATATTGTTACAGACAAGCAAGACGGCGAGCATCCGTGTTGGCTTATCAATCAAAGCGAGAAGTCGTTGTGCACTTTTGACACCGCTACAAGCACGAATGTCAAGACGTATTTTGTTAACGGTATACAAGCCCGTCTCTAATCCAGAGTATAAAGCGCTTAGTAACAACCCGAGAAAAGTTACACCAATTGCAATATAAACGTCGGTCATGCCTCGCCTCCCTTTTTAAGTGAAACTAGCACGGTTGCAACACGGTATTCGTCCATTGAGTCGACCTCAAGTTCCAAGTTGCTAAATTGAATGATGTCACCAACCTCGGGGATTCTTCCAAGTTTTGCTGCAATTAGACCTCCCATTGTTGCAGCAGGGCAATGCTCAATAAAAGAACCCATTGCTGCAGCCCAACCACGAACTGCAGTGTTTGCATCAACTTTCCACTTCCCATCATCAAGTTGTTCTGGTGGTTCTATCTCATAGTGGTCGCCATCTCCTATTTCTCCAATAAGTTCTTCAAGAATATCTTCAAGAGTAACGAGTCCAGCAGTTCCTCCAAACTCATCAACAACAATAGCAATACGAGTTGAGGTTTCTCTGAAGTGATTGAGTAGTTGGTCTAGTGTTGCTACCTGTGGAATAAATTGGGGTTTAGTCATGCTTGCTTGCATGAGAGTTTGCCCTTCATTACTTCGTTGTAAATATCTTTTGGTGTGAAGCATGCCTGTTATGTCATCGATATCCTCACCGTAGATTGGAATTTGAGTAAGCCTGCTTTTGTCGATGATATTTCTTAACTCTTTTTCGCTAGCATTGTTCTGTGATGAAATCATGTGAACACGAGGAGTCATAACTTCTCGTACACGTATACGACCGAGTTCTACAACTTCAAATAAGACCCGCTGTTCATCTTGGTCTATGATTCCCTCGGTTGATGAGAGTTCCACGAGGGAGGCTAGTTCAGCAGCATTCAGAGCATCGGGCGCAGAAGTTGAAGCCAATCGAGAAAGTGGAGAAATTACAAGTGCGTCAACGGTTCTTCTAACAGGAGAAAGCAAACGGTGAATTAATGAGAGGGGGGGCGCAAGCAACATTGCAATACCTATTGGGCGAGCCGTAGCAGACATCTTAGGAAGAACTTCGCCGAATATTACTATTGAAAATAATGTTCCAGCGGCAATTCCTATTTCGATACCGATATTTCCTGGAGCGTGGAGCATTAGAACTGAGCCGACTACAAAGTAAAGAACATTCGCCGTCATGTTTCCAATTAGAATCGTAATTAATACGTTGCGTCTGTTTTTAACGATATAGAGGACCGAGTTTGCAGGAGGGGTCTTTCGTTTTCGAAGTTCAACAAGTTGTGCTTGTCCAAGCCGAAAAAAAGCAGTTTCACTACAACTGAAAAAAGCACTCAAAATTAAGAGTGGTAACAAAGTAATGAGCAAGGCAATATCTACGCTTGTCCAATTCGATGGCTCGATTGCATCAATCATATTTATCTGCCATTGCCCTCACAGCGGTTTCAACCCTTGCCATAAAATCAGATGAACTTTCACCATCTTTAAAGTGTAGCGGTTTTCCATAATAAATTTCGATAGAGCCAGATTTGGGTATATACGTTGACTCAGGAAGTACTTGCAATCCCCCTTGAACGCAAACTGGTACAACAGGTCGATTACTTTTTTTTGCAAGGAGTGCGAGGCCGCCTTTGAATTTTGCTATTTCACCACTTCTGCTTCTAGTGCCTTCTGGATAGATAACAATCGACCAACCTCGGTCTAGCAGATTCTGCATTGTTCTAATGGAGCGAAGTGGGGATTTGATTCTCTCAATTCCAAAAGCATGCCATAGTGCTGCGACCAAAAATTGAATGCAGCGTTTTTTCCTCGATTTGCCATCTCGATCTGCAAAGTGATCAAATGCTGCTGCAACCGCAGTTCTTTTTCGTAAATGTTTTGGCAGTGTGTGCATTATCACGTGGGTATCGACATGAGATTGGTGGCTTGAAGCAAAGATAACAGGCGACTCAATTTGAGCGATATTTTTAAGTCCGGATGTACTCCATGAAACTCTGCGAATAACCTTCACAATTTTTAGGCATAAAAGAAGCAAAACCCTAAAACACATCAAAATTGGTGAGCGAAATTGTTTTAAAATTGCGTCAGCATCCGGTGGCTGATTAACATTCTGTTCTTGGGATGTCATTGGCGTTTGCCAACACCTTTTCAAATGCTAGGGCGTATTGGTCAAGCAGTTCTTCTTCGGCAAAAGGGA
>CAZLCM010000095.1:0-4021 GCA_964558055.1 uncultured Isosphaeraceae bacterium
AGTCAAACATATCATTTGTAGTTGGTGCATCTATTTCTTCGGCGTTTTTAACAACTTTTGAAATTGTTTTAGCAGCAATATCGAGTTGCTCTTCCTCTTTTGCCGCTGACCAAAGATCTTTTTGTTCAAGATATTGACGGAGTCGAATCACTGGGTCTCGTTTTTGCCACATTGCAAGTTCGTCAGCATCGCGGTAGCGACGAGCGTCATCCGCTGTTGTGTGGTCGCCAAGCCGATATGTGAGCGCTTCAATGAATGTTGGACGGTTGTTTTTTCGCGCGTTGTCAGCAGCATCTTTTAAGACCTTTACCATTGCAAACAAGTCGTTGCCATCAACTTGCACACAATCCATTCCGTACGCAAGCCCTCTTTGTGCAACCGTTGGTGCTGAACACTCAATTTTTGTGGGAGTCGAAATTGCCCACCCGTTGTTTTGGCAAACAAACACAACAGGCAAATTTAGATTTGCAGCAAAGTTGGCGGCTTCATGAAAGTCACCTTCGCTTGTTGCGCCATCTCCAAAGAACGTGCAAGCAATCGAACCATCTTTTTTATATTTCCCCGCCCAAGCCAAACCAGTTGCGTGCAACATTTGCGAGCCAATTGCTATCGCAAGGGGAGTTACGTTACATTCGTCAATATGATTGCCACGTTCATCGCCCATCCAGTGCAACAAGATTTTTTCCATTGGTAAGCCACGCCAAAACAGCCCAGCGTTTTCTCGGTAGCAAGTAACCATCCAGTCATTTTTTTGCAACACGTATGCTGCAGCAAGAGAAGGAACTTCCTGTCCTCTGTTTTCTGGATAAGTTCCCATTCGCCCAGACCGCTGTAACTTAAACGCTATTTCATCAAAGTGTCGACAGACCAGAATGTGTTTGTACATTGCAACCGCATCCTCGTCAGGTATTAACCCCTCACCAAGTTGCGAATCGAAATTGCCGTGTTCATCAAGAATCGAAAAGCGTTTAATCTTCGTCTCAAATACGGTCTTAACCGGCATGGATACCCGTCTCCTGTACACCAGATATTCGTTGTTCTGCGATGTATACCGCTGCAGCATAGGTTGAAACCATTTCTTCGCCGCGTCTTAATATTTGTGCGGTAGTTTCAAAAATTTCATCATTCTTTGTTTGTAACGTTTCGTCGCTCATGCCAAGGTGCATACCAGCAAGGTGAATTAGCCCGCCAGCATTTACAACAAAATCAGGGGCATAAACGATTCCTGCAGTTTTAAGTGCAACGGCATCTTCTTCTGGATCGCCAAGAATATTATTCGCAGCACCGCATACAATCGAACACCGCAATTTTGGAATAATGCTTCCGTCTATAACACCGCCAAGAGCGCAAGGGGCAAGGATGTCACACTCTTTTGTGAGAATATCTGCGTCGTGCATCGGTGTACATCCGTAGGTATCTACAACATAGTCAACTCTTGACTTGTTGATATCAGCAACAAATACCTTAGCACCAGCATCAGTAAGAAGTTTGCACAAGTTTTGCCCTACATGGCCAACACCTTGCATTGAAACGGTAACTCCAGAAAAATCATCTCCACGTCCCGAATGAATCAAAGATGCCCTCATTCCATGAAACGCACCCATCGCTGTCCAAGGAGATGGGTCACCACCTCTGGAGACGGTTTCACCGCCCATAACATGGTTGGTTTCTGCTGCCATCCAATCAACAAATTGTGTGTCAACACCAACATCTTCAGCAGCAATATAAGCACCGTTAAAAGTGTCGACGAACTTTCCCATTGCCCTTGCTTCAGGTTCAGTTCTCGGGTGTTCACGGTGGGGGAGCATTATGACGCTTTTAGCACCACCCATTGGCAACCCCGAAACAGCCGCCTTGTAAGTCATGCCTTTTGATAAACGAAGTACGTCGTACACGGCGTCCGCTTCGGACTCGTAATACCACCTTCTTGTTCCGCCAAGTGCGTTGCCAAGTGCGGTCGAGTGTATTGCAATAATTGCTTTCAGTCCCGTTTCGGGATCATGGTGAAAACAAAGTCGTTCGTGACCTCGGTCAGCGAGTTGCTCAAAAATGGAATCAGTGTCTTGCATAATGTGTATCGTAAATGAATTAGTGGGTTGCGGTTTCTTCTTGTTGAAGGAATACTGAACCACCACCAAATTGTTTAATTGCTTCTTGGTCGCAAACCTTTCCAGTCCCCAGAGCGTCCTTGTCTGGCGTACTTTCAGGAATGTAAAATTCAGAGTTTGGTAACGACTCACCGAATTCCCAGGCCTTTTCGGCCGCTTTTAGCATAGTTGTATCTGGGTTTTCTCGAAGTCCACGTAACCACCCGTTAATTTTGTAAGTTCCGTAAGACATGATGAAATCTAACATTGCACGGTCGTGTGCGAGTTTCTTTTCGTCTAGACCCTTGCGAATATTCATGTCCATTTTGGAAATAGAACACGCCATGGCGTGAATCCAAATCGAAATCCAACTCAATCGATACTGTGTTGTTTGATTTGTGATTAGTGCTTCTTCTTTTTCCTTGAACATTAATTTAACTTGATGCGAAAATTCTCGGATGTGATTGGAGAGCATCTGTGCGTGTGTGTTAAGTGACGAATCAACGTTTGTAATCTTCGGAGCGCTGCGACGGATTCCAAGAAACAACTCCATACCAATTTTCATTGCTGCACCAAAATTTTTCATCGGTGCTGCTTTTACGCCAAGCATGAATTCGCCAAGTTGTTTTGAGCCATACGCAAAGACAAAACTATGCATCACTTCGTTTGCACCTTCTACAATTGGATTGATGCGCGAGTCGCGCCATAGACGTTCGACTTCGTTTTCAGCCATGTATCCCTCGCCGCCCATGATTTGCATTGCTTCATTTGTGCAACGGAAACCATACTCGGAACAGAAAACCTTACAAACTGCTGTTTCAAGCATAATGTCTTCGTCATCTCGATCGACCATGCCAGTTGTTACGTAGAGCATTGCATCCATTGCCCAAACAAACGCACCCATGCGAGCAAGACGTTCTTTTGTAAGTTCAAACTCACCAATTGGGCGGTCAAACTGGTATCTGTATTGTGCCCACTTAATTGCTTGTTCGTAAGCAGCAGCACCAGCACCAACCATTCCAGCAGCGAGAGTACACCTTCCCCAATTTAAGCAAGTAAGCGCAAGAACGATACCTTTACCTTCTTTGTGTAAAAGATTTTCGCGAGGAACCTTGACATTGGTAAAACGAATTCTTCCCTGCCAAGTTCCACGGATTCCGCACTTCGCACGGTTTTTACTGAAAATATCTACACCTTCCATGTCAGGAGAAACAATAAGAGCATTAAATCGGTCTTTTGTTTTCCCTGTCTTTGGGTCAGTCATTTTATATTTTGCCATAACAGTAAACATGCACGACTGTGCCGCAGAAGTTGCCCACTTCTTTTCACCGTTGATGATGTAAAACTTTCCACACTCGGAGAGTTCACAAGTAGTGTCTTGGCCCTGAGCGTCGCAACCCACGTTTGGTTCAGAAAGGCAAAATGCACTTAGTGCTTCGTTTGAAATTTTCGGAAGCCAATATTGTTTTTGCTCTTCGGTACCAAAAAGAGTGACGGCGTTACATCCAATAGAAAGGTGAGCCGATGCCATAACAGCGGATGATCCACACGAACGACCGATTCTTTCAAGAACTCGGTTGTAACTCGTAACACCAAATCCCTGTCCTCCGTATTCCTTTGGAACAATCATTCCAAAGACGCCCATCTCAAAGTATCGTTTAATAACCCATTCAGGAATTACTTGATTTTGATCAATTTCAACAGATGGATGCTCATTGCGAAAATACTCATCTAACTCCTCTAACAACTTGTCACAACGGGCGCGCTCTTCGGCGGATTCTTCTGGATAGGGAAAAATCATATTCTCTCGGAAATTACCCCAGTAGATATTCTTAATAAACCCCATTGTTTCTGGGTCGGGTCCGAGCATCTCTTGTGCATTCTCAATTTGCTTCAGGTCTTTTTTTGAGACGTTCTTAAGTTGACTTGCAAGG
>CAZLCM010000096.1:0-4015 GCA_964558055.1 uncultured Isosphaeraceae bacterium
TTACCCAAGTGGATCCAACCGAAGTCGCTTACGTAGACATCTCGCCAAAACAACTAGTTGGTATTTCCGCATCACTAATTCCATTCCTTGAGCACGACGATGCAAACCGCGCGCTCATGGGATCAAATATGCAACGCCAAGCAGTGCCGCTCATAATCCCCGACCCTCCAATAGTTGCAACAGGAATGGAAAAAATCGTTGGCAACTACTCTGGAATGATTGTAAAAGCCAAGCGTGGAGGCAAGGTTACTTACGCCGATTCGCGCCGAATCCTAATCGACAACTCTGACGAGTACATCCTTAAAACATTCAGGCGATTAAATGAACGAACATGCCAGACCCAAAAACCAATTGTTAAACTTGGTGACAAAATTAAAAAAGGACAAATCATCGCTGACGGTGCCTCTACCGTTGATGGTGAACTGGCAATTGGCAAAAATGTCCTCGTTGCATTCAACACATTTGACGGATACAACTTTGAAGACGCGATTGTAATTTCGGAACGACTCGTTAAAGACGATGTCTTCACATCAATCCACATTGACTCACACGAAGTTGAAGTTAGAGACACCAAACTTGGCAAGGAAGAGTTTACCTGTGATATTCCTAATGTCTCAGAACGACAACTCATGAACCTCAACGAGGAAGGTGTCATTCGACTAGGTGCAAGGGTAGGACCTGGTGATATTCTTGTAGGCAAAGTCGTTCCAAAAAGCAAGAACGAACTCACTCCAGAAGAAAAACTACTCCATGCAATCTTTGGTCGTGCCGGCGAGGATGTAAAGAACGAATCTCTCAACGTACCTGCTGGAAGCAGCGGCGTTGTAATTGGTGCTAACCACTTTAGTAGACGAATGCACCTCGACGCTGATCAAAAGAAATTGATTAAGCGAAAGATGGATGCCTACGAGGATGAAATGAACGAAAAAGCAATCGTTCTATTCCGAGAGATGGTTTCTGAAATGAACGAAATCCTCGGCACCGAAATGGTTGACCCTTCAACGAGACAGCGCGTTGGCATTTCAGATATTCCAGAAGTTATTATTGAACAAATTGACGGTTTCTCTGATAAGTGGATTAAGGGATCCAAAGATAAAAAAGCAAGTGCAATCAAAGTACAAGAACAATATTGGCCCAGAATTGCTGCACTTCAAAAAGAATGTGAACGAAAACTTGCACACATGAAACGCGGTGACGAGTTACCCTCAGGCGTTCTTGAAAAAGTAGTTGTTTATCTTGCTAATAAACGACCTATTTCAGTAGGCGACAAAATGGCTGGACGACACGGTAACAAAGGTGTTATCGCAAGGATCGTGCCCGAAGAAGATATGCCATTCATGGATGACGGAACACCTGTGGACATTCTTCTTAATCCTCTTGGTGTTCCATCACGGATGAACGTTGGTCAGTTATTAGAACTACATCTTGGCTGGGCTGCAAAGGTCTTAGGATTCCAAGCAGTAACCCCAGTATTTGATGGTGCAACTGAGCAAGAAGTAATTGGTGCAATCCAAGAATCAAATGATTCTGTTCTTGCTAAAAGGAAGATTTTTGAAGAAACAGGCGAGAACCCTGGAGATGCTAAAGAAATCTTGGCAGAAATTCCATTCGCTGGAAAAGTTCAACTTCACGATGGTCGAACTGGAGAACCATTCCACCAACCTAGTTCTGTAGGCGTCATGTATATGCTTAAGTTACATCACTTAATTGATGACAAAATCCATGCACGCTCAACTGGTCCTTACAGTTTGATTACCCAACAACCACTTGGCGGCAAGGCACGCACAGGCGGCCAGCGATTTGGTGAAATGGAAGTATGGGCTCTAGAGGGCTACGGTGCAGCATTTATGTTGCAAGAACTTCTCACCGTCAAGAGTGATGATGTTGAAGGAAGAACAAAAATTTACGATTCAATTGTGAAGGGTACAAATGCATTAGAAGCAGGTATGCCTGTTGTCTTTGATGTGCTCTGCCACGAAATTAGAGGTCTTTGTATGAACATTGAGTTGGAGAAGGATCAAGAGGAAGCGGGGTCTCTTCTTTGATCCAAGCGATTAGTCAAAACAATCTTCAACACAAAAGCAAGTCAGATAGGAAATAGTATGTCCGAACAAATCTTCGATAAAGTTAATGATTTCAAGTCAGCCCGAATAGGACTCGCAAGTCCAAGCGATATTCGCTCTTGGAGTTTTGGCGAAGTCAAAAAACCAGAGACCATTAACTACCGAACGTACCGCCCAGAGAAAGATGGTCTGTTCTGTGAACGCATTTTTGGTCCTGAGCGTGATTATGAATGCGGTTGTGGCAAATACAAAGGCACTAAATTTAAAGGCATCATTTGTGATCGATGTGGTGTCAAAGTAACGCACTCTCGCGTTAGGCGAAAACGAATGGGGCACATAAACCTCGCTGCCTCAACAGTACACATCTGGTTCTTCAAAGCTCTTCCAAGCCGACTTGGCAACTTGCTTGCTATGAAAACGTCTGATCTTGAAAAAATCATTTACTTTCAGGACTACGTCGTTCTTGAACCGGGAGATGCTGAAATTGAAGGAACCCCGTTAGAATACAAACAAGTCATTACAGAAGATCAATATCGTGAAATCCGAAATAGCGGTGGCTACGGTGATTTTCGTGCAGAAATGGGAGCTGGTGCAATTCAAGAACTTATCGAAGCACTCGATCTCCACGAAGTTGTGACTGAAATTCGAGAGGGATTAGCAGACACTCGGTCAAAACAAAAAACTGCTGACCTTGCAAAACGTCTTAAACTAGTCGAACAGTTAAAAGGTAGTCACAACGACCCCTCTTGGATGATTCTTGATGTTGTTCCAGTTATTCCACCAGAACTAAGACCGCTTGTAATGCTTGAGTCTGGTAACTTTGCAACAAGCGATTTGAACGATTTGTACAGGCGCATCATCAACCGAAACAATCGTTTGAAAAAACTCATGGACTTAAATGCTCCTGAAGTAATCATTAGAAATGAAAAACGAATGTTGCAACAAGCAGTTGATGCACTATTCGATAACGGACGTTGTAGAAGACCTGTTCTTGGTAGTTCTAACAGACCGCTCAAATCAATAACTGACATGATTAAGGGTAAACAAGGTCGCTTCCGTGAGAACTTACTTGGGAAACGAGTTGACTATTCTGCTCGATCTGTAATCGTCGTTGGTCCTAACTTGAAATTGAACCAGTGCGGTCTTCCTAAGAAAATTGCATTGGAACTTTATCAACCATTTATTATTCGCCGACTCAAAGAACAGGGACTAGCTGACACTATTAAATCCGCTAAACGACTGCTTGAAAGACGGGACGAAGAGGTCTGGGATATTCTTGAACAAGTCATTCAACAACACCCTGTACTCTTAAACCGCGCGCCTACCCTTCACCGTATGGGTATCCAAGCGTTTGAACCAGTACTTGTTGAAGGCAAAGCAATCACGCTTCATCCCCTAGTTTGCACAGGGTTTAACGCCGACTTCGATGGCGACCAAATGGCTGTTCACTTGCCACTTTCAATCGAAGCGCAAACCGAAGCGCATGTACTCATGCTCTCGACACACAATATTTTCTCGCCAGCACACGGCAATCCTCTTGTGTCACCAAGCCAAGATATCGTGATGGGCGTCTTCTTCTTAACACACATGGATCCAAACGATACACGTAAGGAAGAGGAGTTGATGAGATTCCGTAACGCTCATGAAGCCATTCTTGCTTACGACTTCAAACGAATTTCACTTCAAGAACGGATTCAAATTCGTTTGCCACGATATCCAACAATTGTTTCTGACGAAAAAGGCAAGATTGAGAAGATGCCAGAAGATGCCAGAATTATCACTACTGTTGGGCGAGTACTTTTCTGCGAGATACTTTCTCAAGGAATGCCGTTTTACAACTGCACCCTTTCAAAGAAGGGATGCAGCCGAGTTATCGATGACACATATGAAATCAAAGGTCGTGCAGAAACATTAACTCTGCTCGATGACATGAAGGAAATTGGATTCCGCGC
>CAZLCM010000097.1:0-4010 GCA_964558055.1 uncultured Isosphaeraceae bacterium
CAATTGATTCTAGGGCAACTGATTGAAGTATTTCTCCTAAATCGAAAGATGGATCGACATTAACAATTGGCTTGTCAATTGTCCCAGTTATTAAAAGAGGGACGTTTATATCTGTTGCGAGTCCGCGCAACTCCTTAATACTGTAACCAAGACCGGTGAGAGGTACTGCTGAGTGCAAGTTTAATTGTCTATTAACAAGGTTAATTGAACCCGAGTATGGGATGGAATATTTGTTTGCTAGGGTGAGACGAAACTCTCTATATTGAACAACACCCTTTTTAATATTTATTTGTATTGGTTCAAAAAAAGCAGGTATATGCTCATTGTGCTTTGTGTTGAATAAAGACAATATGTTCAA
The DNA here is from genome assembly GCA_964558055.1 of uncultured Isosphaeraceae bacterium. Classification (GTDB taxonomy): domain Bacteria; phylum Planctomycetota; class Phycisphaerae; order Phycisphaerales; family SM1A02. The sequence continues at coordinate 359 of CAZLCM010000097.1, forward strand.
TGTCGCAGACCCACTATCTAGCATGACTTCACCTATATCAAGAAGAATGTCTGCGTGAAGTGTTGAAAGATCATCATTAAGTGGTGCGGTTGCATTTTTGACCTGCATTTGAATAGGACGTTTAATTGATCGTATATCTGACAAAACTGGACCAAGGTCTTTGAGTAAGTGTTGCGTTAATGATGGGGTTAGTTGTAACTGAGCAGCAGTGAATGTTTTCTCTACTGTTGAGACAGTATTTTTGTTAAAGATTAAATTTGTTTCAAAAGCAGCATTTGGAGAAGTTCCACCAGCGGTAACAACCGCCTTGTCCAAAACGTTCTTTGCTATAAGTTCAACAGCAAGTGGTGATCCAATTGAATCAAAAAGAAGTGGATTAATATATTGTGTTGGAATACCAGTTGCAGCAAGATGTGCGTCAATTGAATCATCTATATTACGAGTTGTTTTGCCCTGAACAACAGTCCGTTGTTTATCAACAAAAATGGTTGCATCAAAGAGGGAATTGCCATCTAGGTCTAATGTCTTAGCAACACCTTTGATGGTCGCTGATTTATCCAAACCAACAAATTCCATTGCAATTGATTTCGTAACTAGTGCGTCAACTTGCACATTGCTAAAGGATTTTAACTCGGTTCCTTTCAAATGCATGGTTCCAGATGCTGTAATTTTTTTACTCTTTGCACTTGCATCAATGGAACTATGATTCAATGTTGCGTCGATGTCAAAGGTCTCACCTAAATCTTGTGTAAGATTGATTCGGTCATCTTTGATATATGGTCGAATCACGGAAGTTGGGAAATTGGTCACCACCACTTTTCCCGTTCCTTGGGGCAGTTGCCTTGTGATTGTTTTCCACAAATCGTTAATACCGTCCAGTTTGTTTTTGTTGATTGATTTTAAAATGATGTCAAAGTTAGTTTTTTGTTTATTAACCAAGGCAGAACCGATTGCCGAAATAGTACGGTTTTCAAGAGAACAACTTGCATTGCACTCAATGGACGTAACATCAGTATTTGTTTCAGCGTGGTGAATATTTCCTGTTACCAATACTTTTGCTTCGCATTCTGGCTTTCCGTTGCCCCTAATACCGAAAGGAACAATCTGATCTGCACGTACAGAAAATTTTGCATTGCCAACAAGTTGATCATTAGATAACTTTTGCAGCAATTCATTATGTATGTTTGCATCTATAGAAACGTTTGATAAAAGACCACTGTTTGTGTTAATGGTTCCGTTAAACTGGAGTTGCTCTGAATCAAAAGATGCATAAATAGGTGAGGACTGGTTCGTTCTTTCGATTCTAAGATCCATCGTTGTGCCAATGTCTTTAGCAGTGTCGATTTGGATGTTATTTAAGAATGGTCCAAGTATAGTTGTTGGAACTTCAAGTAAATCTACAGAGCCAACAAGTTCTTTTCCAAAGAAAACAAAACCACTTTCTTTGTTGTCAGTTTTTAGTAATTGGGTTTTTACTTGTACTCTGCCGCGAGGAGTTTCGTACTCTGCTAATGATCCGTCCAGAGATACGTTGATTGATTCAATTAAGTTTGGGGAAGAAATTTCCCCATTCAATTCGAGAACTGACCATCCACCAACCCCTTGGATTGTTGGAATTGACGTATCAGTAATACTAAAAGTGCAGTTTGCGCTAGATTCCAAGTTAACACCACCGCTTGAAGAGATTAAACTTGGAGCGCTGAAATCAAAAACTACAGTTCCACCCAACTCTGAAGTTGCTTTTGCACTTGCAACAAAATGCATATTGGGGTCAATATTAATGTTTGCATTCACATCACTAAATGAAAGTGGTTCATCTCCAACAAGAGTCAGGGACTCAAGTTCGGCCCGAACTATTACTGCTGGGATAGAAGGTGTTTTTTGTTTTATTGCTTTGGTTTGATCTTTTGTTACATTTTGAGGTTTAGGATTATTTTCCTCTTCTGGATTTATGCTTATCTTTGCTTTGCCTCGAACCAAAACGTCTATAGGCGACTTGGTAAGAATTAGCGAAATCAAACCATTACTAATTGTGACATCAAAATCCGCGTCCAAACGTTCATCAGCATAATTTAATCCAGATATTCTCTGTGGCCCTCTCCAAGAGACATCGATAACTTTGACAGTATTCTCAGAGTTATTTACGATTTTGTTTTCTATTACCCTTGTAGCGATAATTGGTACTACAAAATATGCGGTTGTTGTGAGTATCCCCACAACGGCTACTGTCGTGATAATGAACTTCTTAATCTTCATCTGGTGTGCATCATACTCGTCTGGTATCCTTGTCGAAATGGATTTACAAAAAGTACACGTTCTAGCACCTGCGAAAGTCAATTTGTCGCTAACTGTTGAACCTCCACGGCACGATGGGATGCACCCAATTACTTCTAAAATGGCGAGTATTTCACTGTTTGATGAAATTGAGATAACTAGGCTTGATGGACATGCCCTTTCTAGATACGCCATTGTTTGGCACGATGAAGCAATCAAAAAGACAGAGATTGATTGGTCTGTTACCTCTGACTTGGCTGTTAGAGCTCATAGATTACTTGAAGAATCCGTTGGACGGTCTCTTCCAGTACAAATGAAACTAGAGAAGCGTATTCCAGTAAATAGTGGTCTAGGAGGCGGAAGCGCAGACGCCGCTGCAATGTTGAAAGCAACAAGTTCGATGTTTGATTTGGATGTTAATCTTCACCAAATTGCACTAAGAATTGGTTCAGATGTTCCGTTCTTTTTAAAAGGGGGTATTGGAATGGTGTCTGGGGTAGGTGAATTGATCGATTCCCTTGATTATGAAGAAATACACATGGTTGTAGTTATTCCTGATTATGGATGCAAAACATCCGAGGTATACGCATCATTTGATACTCTCAACAGGAACGAAAAAGAAACTATTCAAAACGACCTTCTACCAGCAGCATGTCTAGTTCAAGAACAACTATCGGTAGATTTGGATGCCATTAGAACGATTTCAGAGCAAGAAGTTCACCTTTCTGGGAGTGGCTCAACGATGTTCATAATCTGCGATAATGCTCTACACGCAACAACCCTTGCGGATGTGATTGAAGATAAAACAAACCATATTGCAATGGCAACACAAACATATTCGCCCCAAAAGGCAATGGAGAGAACTTGATGACTACAATGATGATTACTGATTTTGTTCCAGCAGATATTGATGCAACAACTTGGGACAACTTGCAGCCCTACTACCAACAACTTTTAGAACGCGAATTCAAATGCTCTGGGTGTTTAGAACAATTTTTGCTAGATAGAAGTGAACTGGATGCTGCTGCATCCGAGGCGGGCTCCAATCTTTATATAGCGATGACTTGCGACACAGAAGATGAAAAAGCCAAGAATGATTTTTTATCATTTGTAGAAAACGTGGAACCAGAGTTGAAGAAAATTGGTTTTGAACTGAACAAGAAGATTGTACGCAGTAAATTTGTTGGTGATTTAAATCAAGAACGATATGGTATTTTGCTTCGAGATTGGTTTGCAGATGTAGAAATATTTAGGGAAGAAAATGTACCGTTGCAAACCCAAGATACAAAACTAGGTCAAGAGTATTCCGAGATTTGCGGTGCAATGATGGTTAACTTTGATGGCGAAGATAAAACAATGCCACAAATGGGTGTGTACC
>CAZLCM010000098.1:0-3946 GCA_964558055.1 uncultured Isosphaeraceae bacterium
TTTCTTCTTTAGCCATTCGTGTACCGCTTATGCTCTGCTGGGCCTCCTTGTTGACCCACCGGTTTTACTTCGAACTGGTGAATCATGAAATCCTTTATAGTTACGCATGAGTAGGTTTGCCTCAATTCGTTGAATTAGATCAAGACCAACACTCACAACAATTAACAATCCAGTTCCGCCCAAGAAACTTGAGACGAAAAATGGAATTTGCATTTCTTTGGAAACAATCGATGGAATAACCGCTATCACTGCCAAGAATCCTGCGCCAACATACGTGATTCGTTCAACCACTGTTTCTAAATATTCAGCAGTTCGAGGACCTGGTCTCAAGCCGGGAATAAAACTACCGTTGTCCCGCAGTTGCCTTGCCATATCTTCGGGGCTGAACACAATCGTTGTCCAGAAGTAACTAAAGAAGTAAATCAACGTAATCTCTAGCACGATGTACGGGTACTCGCCCATCTGGAAATTCGCATTCAGGAATGTCGTTGTTGCAATCCACCAATTTGATGGATCTGGCGACGCTGAGGCCGCTGATTGAAGATATCCAAAAAATGCTGAAGGGAATATCAAAAGCGAGCTAGCAAAGATGATTGGCATAACGCCTGCGTGGTTTACACGCAACGGCAAATAATGACGACCACCACCGTATGTCTTTCGACCACGTGTGTGTTTCGCTTGCTGGATTGGAATTCGTCTCTGGGCAACCGTAATGAGGATTGCTCCCGCTACAACAAAAATGAATGCGCCCACGAGGAACAGAACACCAAGGATTCCAATTTGCCCGCTTGTTGACTGTTGGGATGTTGAGAAGTTGCCCCACACCCATTCCAATGCCTGTGGCATTCTTGCAACGATGCCGGCGGTAAGGATTAAAGATACACCGTTTCCAATTCCGTACTTGTCAATTTGCTCTCCAAGCCACATCAAGAAAACACTACCTGCAGTTAAAGCAGTTACCCCTGCGATGTAAAAGATTAGCAAGCCGCTTGGAGACAAGAACTCTGGTCTAATCAAACCTTGCGCAGCAATGAATTTCAGCCACATCATCGCTTGAACGAAACACATGCCAACAGTTGCGTAGCGTGTCCACTCTGTGATTTTTGCTTGCCCAGAAGCACCTTCCTTTTTCAGTTCTTGCAATTTTGGCATAACTGATTGCAAGAGTTGGAAGATAATCGAAGCAGTAATATACGGCATGATGCCCAAGCCAAATATGGTCGATTGAGAAAATGAACCACCAGAGAAAATTGAAGCGTAATCTAGAAATTTACCCCAGCCACTTGCATCTTCGGTTGCTTTTGCTGCTGCTTCAACCATTTGTTGTTGGTTAACACCAGCAAGTGGAATCCAGAATCCAATACGATAAATAATAATCATCGTGAGTGTGAAGAACACTCGATTGCGAAGCTCAGGAATTCTAAAGATGTTTATTATTGCTCGAAGCATGCAGTAAAAACCTTACTCGTTTGATTCCGTTTCAGATGTTTCAGTAGTATCAGATACTTCAGGAGCAGGTGCATCCGTAGCTGGCTCTTGAACAGGTTTGCTGGTTTCTTTATTGGCTGCCGACCCACTGCGATCACGAACCCATTTTTTCTTTTCAATAACAGTTACGCTTCCACCGGCTGATTCTATTTTCTTAACAGCGGAAGATGAAAATTTGTCTGCTGTAACGTTTAAAGCAATTGTTAAGTCGCCTTGCCCAAGTACCTTAACGGGATTCTTGAAGTTTCGAATTAATCCCGCTTCAACTAGTGCAGTTGCGTCTACCTTTGCGCCTTTTTCAAATCGTGACTCAAGAGAAGCAACGTTTACAATGTGATACACGGTCTTAAATTCTGCGTTTGTAAATCCACGCTTTGGTATGCGTCTAAAGTACTGCATTTGACCACCTTCAAAACCTGGTCGTCTTGAATAGCCAGAGCGTGAGCCAGCACCTTTATGACCTCTACCGCTAGTTTTGCCTGAGCCACTGCCGTGCCCTCGACCAATTCGCTTGCGAGTCTTGTACTTGCCTGCTTTTTCTGTAATTTCATGAATCATCATGGCTAGTTAATCTCCAATAAGGAATGACTTTACGCAGTCACTTCCTCGCTTTTATTTTGTTCATTCGCAGCAACATCAAGAGCAACCGGTGCCGCTTCATGGGATGTTTCTGTGTGGGTCTTTTCAATGGTAACTTTTCGTAATCGTTCCACTGTTTCACGAGAACGGAGTTGATGAAGACCATCAATTACGGCCTTGGTCAAGTTCTTATTGTTCGTCGAGCCAAATGCCTTTGTTAGACAGTCCTGTACACCAAGGAGGTCAAGTACTGCACGCACAGCTGCACCTGCAATAACACCTGTACCTGGAGAAGCAGGGACAAGTCGAACACTGCAAGCACCATAACGACCAGTTACTTCGTGAGGAATGGTGGTTCCAGTCAATGGGAACTCTCGCATTTCTCGTTTCGCTTTCTTTTGCGCCTTCTCGATTGCGTTTGGAACTTGGTTTGCTTTACCGTAACCAAGACCTACACGACCTTGTCTATCGCCACAAACAATCATTGCTGAGAAACTAAACCGACGACCACCTTTTACAGTTGCAGCGGTTCTGTAGACACCAACAGTATTTGAGTCGATGCCGCTCTTATCTTCTTCGTAGTTATTCTTGTTCTTATTCATAAAGTTTATCCGTTCCTCAGAACTTTAGTCCGCCTTCTCGAGCGCCTTCTGCGAGTGCTTTAATTCTTCCGTGATATCTATAGCCATTTCGATCAAACACGACTGATTCAATACCCGCGCCCTTCGCTTTTTCAGCGATACGTGTACCAATTGTTTTTGCTGCAGTGCAGTTACTGCCTGCCTCAACCTTGGCATCTTTTTCAATAGTTGAAGCAGAACAAAGTGTTCGCCCAGAGGTGTCGTCGATAAGCTGTGCGTACATGTTCTTGCCAGTACGTGTAACAGTAAGGCGTGGTTTTGATGGAGCACCGAATACATTTTTTCGGACGCTTCTTTTTCGCCTTGTATATCTTTTAATTCGTTCTGAAATGCGTTTCATGTGTAATTCCTTTGGCTAATTAGACGCCAAATGCTTTCCCTGCTTTACGGATAATTATTTCATCGTGGTACATGATGCCTTTTCCGTTGTATGGTTCTGGCTCACGTTTGGAGCGAATAACAGCAGCAAACTGCCCCACTGCCTGTTTGTCTGCTCCAGTAATAGTAATTTGGGTTCCGTTTTCTACTTCAAAAGTTACACCTTCTGGCGCTACCAAATCAACCGTGTGACAGTAGCCAATACTTAGAACAATTGTTTGGCCTTGTGCTTTTGCATTCCAACCTACGCCAACAATTTTTAACTTCTTCGTAAATCCTTTTGAACATCCCTCAACCATATTGTTTATGCAGCTTTGAGTTGTTCCCCACAATGCACGAGCGTGACGGGTTTCTTCCGTACCTTCCGCGATTGAACAAGTGATTTGTTTGTCCGATTCGTTATGTTGAACATCAACTTCAGAACGCCAATCAAAGTTTAGATTACCCTTTGGGCCTTTTACATTGATACTGCGTTCAGTAGCGTTTAGTTTTACTTCAACGCCTGTTGGTATTGCAATTGATTGTTTACCTTTACGTGACATGCTTAGTCCTCTTAGCGCCTTACTCGACGGTTGCTACTACCTCACCACCAACTTTTTCCTGCCGGCAGCGTCGGTCGCTCATAACTCCACTACTTGTTGAAACAATTGCTATTCCAAGACCACCAAGTGGACGTGGAAGATCCTCAAAACCTCTGTAAACCCTACAGCCGGGTTTCGATTCGCGTTTGATTGTATTGATAACTTTTTCGCCACGTTCACCGTATCGAAGGTGAACATCAAGCCGACCTTGGCGACCGTCATCGATGACGTCAAAGTTTTCAATAAAGCCCTCGTCTGTTAGAACTTGAGCGATACCTC
>CAZLCM010000099.1:0-3902 GCA_964558055.1 uncultured Isosphaeraceae bacterium
CGGGTGCGCTTAAACGGTTTGCTGCATGCACAACTGCTGCGCCCTCCATTGCTTCACACAAACAACTAGTTCGCTTTTGTACAAGTTCTGCCTGTTCGTTTGTTCCGCTGCAGGTCGCGACAGTTGCAACTGGTGCAACTTTTCCAATTTCGCTTAACCGTTCTAACATCCAACTATCAACGGGAACTTCGTTGCCTAGAAAGTTGCCTAAAGAAAACCCCATTTCTTCAATGTTTTGAAATCCATCAGGCGTAAGCAAACCCTCTTCAAAATACACACACTTTTTTGCTACAACAATGTCACCAATTGATAACCCACTCTCTGGTAATGCTCCTGCGAGACCAGCATTGATAATCCATTGAAATGGACCATCTGATAGAACCGCCGAAGTAGTAGCAGCGGCAGCGTTTGTTCTTCCTATACCTCCGGCAACTACGAACGTTCCGCTTGGTCTACCAATAGCATCTGCTTCTGCTTGTACTGCTGTGATAATAAGAATCCTGCGTGACATCGTTATGCTCTAACGCGGTCGACAATGGAATCAATAGATATTATTTCCTGTTCCCCAGAATCCATATCTTTTATCGTTACGTTTCCTTGCGAAAGTTCTTCATCTAGGATAACTGTGAAGCGTGTATTTGCTTTAGAGGCCTCAGTTAGAAGTTTTCCAACATTTTTTGTTGCCCGATATGTCATCCGAGTGTGTAAACCAGCGTTTCTCAAATTTGCAACTGTTGGTGCAAGTTTTGAGTCAGATTCGTTGCCTGCACTGATTACAAAAACGTCGGGTCTTGGCAATAATTCAGTCCCATCACCAAGTAGACCCTTGTCTCTTAGAACAAGCGAAAGGACTACGTCGCCCATTCCAAATCCAACGGCTGGCATGGATGGACCACCAAACATTTCAATAAGTTTGTCGTATCTTCCACCACCAGCGATTGCGCGCTCGGCCCCTGTTGCTTCGTGGATTTCAAAGACGATGCCCGTGTAATAAGCAAGCCCTCTGACAATATTAAAATCGAATTTGCACCATTCGTTAACTCCCCATGAAACAAGTTCTGTTTGAAGTGCAGTCAGTTCTTCGTGTTCAATTTTTACATCGTCGTTGAACTGAGAAAAGGCGGATTCGCTTAGCCCATTTTCAAGTATTTTCTTCTCAAACAAATCGACATCCATTTTTTCACGTTTGTCTAAAAGAGTAAGTGCAATTTGCAATTTGTCATTAGGAACTCCACTATCTTGTAACATTTTTACAACAACGTCACGGTGACTTATGCGAACCACAATATCTTCATGTGTCAAACCAAGGTCGTCAAGCGCACGAATTGCTGTTGCAATGACTTCGGCATCTGCAGACGGTTTATCAATACCAAGTAAATCTACGTTCCATTGTTTGAATTCTCTCAGTCGTCCTCTTTGTGGTCGTTCTGCTCTAAAGTGACTTGGTATTCCAAACCATTTAGTTGGTAAAGTTAAAGAGCGACCTTTTGCTGCAGCCATTCTCGCAAGAGTCGGAGTAAACTCAGGTCGCAGTGCGTAGTCGACATCCCCGCCAGCCCGCTTAAAACTAAACAACTCACTAACAATTCCTTCACCGCTTTTCACAGTGTATAAATCAAGGTGTTCAAAAGTTGGTCCCTCAATTTCATCAAAGCCAGCATTAACTGACGCATTGCGCCAAGCGGACTCGATTCGGTGCAAGGCGGCTAAGTCGGGCGGGAAAAAATCACGAGTTCCTTTTGGTGATTGGAATGACATATTTACCACTCTGGTCCGCCGCCGTAACGACCAAACACATCAGCCATTGCTTGAACCATTTCACCAAGAGTGCATCTTGCGAGTGAAGCGTCTACCAAACTTTGCATGACGTTTTCATCGTTTCGAGCTGCATTTCGTATGTCTTGAAGTGCTGACATTGCATCATCTTCGTTGCGATCATGCAAAAACTTTTCTAATCGTTCGCATTGAATTGTTTCAACAGAGTGTGGGATTTGTAGGAGTTCGACTTGATTATCTTCGTTGCCATCTGGATATTCATTTACTCCGACAATAACTCGGTCTCCCGCTTCCATTTCTTGTCCGAATCGGTAAGACGCCTCAGCTATTGACCTTCTGAAATAACCTTTGTGAATTCCTTGTACAACCCCACCTAGACCATCTATCTCATGGATGATTTCATTAGCATCAGATTCCATTTGATCAGTTAATGACTCAACAAAGTAACTTCCAGCAAGAGGATCTACAGTACGGTGTACGCCCGTTTCATGAGCAAGTATTTGTTGAGTTCTTAGTGCTACACGCACGGCAGTTTCTGTTGGGAGTCCAAGTGTTTCATCCATAGAATCAGTATGTAAACTTTGGCAACCACCAAGAACACCAGCCATCGCTTGGTATGCAACTCGGACAATATTGTTCAATGGTTGTTGTTCGGTTAACGAACACCCCGCAGTTTGAACATGTGTTCGCATTAACCAAGACCGTTCGTTTTTTGCACCGAATCTATCACGCATCGCTTTTGCCCAAATTCTTCTAGCAGCTCGTAATTTGCAGATTTCTTCAAAAAACTCATTGTGGCTGTTAAAGAAAAAAGAAAGTCGTGGTGCAAATGCATCAACATCAAGCCCTCGCTTTATACAGGCTTCTACATATTCCATACCATCGCGAAGAGTAAAGGCAAGTTCTTGCGTGGCAGTTGAACCGGCTTCTCTAATGTGGTATCCACTAATAGAAACGCTGTTCCACCGCTTAGTGTTATTAGTTGCGAATTCAATTGTGTCGACTACGAGTTTTACCGAGGCCTCGGGTGGATAGATAAACTCGTTTTGTGAATGAAACTCTTTAAGGATATCGTTTTGCAGCGTACCACCCAAAGAATTCCAGTCGATATTGCGTTCTTTTGCCATGGCTAGATACATAGCCCAAATGACACAAGCAGGACCATTTATTGTTTGGCTGACGGTTACTTCTCCGATTGGAATGTCAGCATATAAACGGTGCATGTCATCAATGGTGTCGATTGCAACTCCACACCTACCAACTTCACCAGTTGATAATGGGTCATTGCTGTCACGCCCCATTAAAGTAGGAAGGTCAAAAGCGGTTGAAAGACCCGTGTTTGTTTTGCCGCCCTTTGCATTTTCAAGAAGGTATTTGAAGCGAGCGTTTGTGTCGTCTGCAGATCCGAAACCAGCAAATTGCCTCATAGTCCACAAACGAGATCGGTACATGGTTTCGTGTACGCCTCGTGTATATGGAAACTGTCCAGGTAATCCGATATTTGGATCAATATCGCCGTTTTCAGGAGAATAGAGTGGGTCAATCACATAGCCAGATAGAGAGACCGCATCCGCATCGTGTTTTTCAGCCGTTGTCATCCCGTCATTGTACATCGCACAGCGTCCATTGGCACAACACCCATCTCATTTGGAGTCTGACCCCAAAAGTGGAATCCGGTGCCAAAAAGGAGTCTGACCCCAAAGCAGTCTGACCCCAAAAGTGGAATCCGATGCCAAAAAGGAGTCTGACCCCAAAGCAGTCTGACCCCAAAAGTGGAATCCGGTGCCAAAAAGGAGTCTGACCCCAAAGCAGCCTGACCCCAAAAGTGGAGTCCGATGCCAAAAAAGGAGTCTGACCCCAAAGCAGTCTGACCCCAAAAGTGGAGTCCGGTGCCAAAAAGGAGTCTGACCCCAAAGGTACATGGGCATTACTCGGAGGTTAGATTATGTTTAAAAATTACGGGTCGTATCCGTTAGAAGGCGCAGGATTATCGATTTCGCCGCCCTCAGAAGTCCACCAATCGGGTTGATCATTGATTTCATCAACTTTTAAGGGCCGATCGCTTATAGGATTGGCGTACTCACTCGATTCACGAATTGTGACGTCTAGCCGCCTTGACCACCTAT
>CAZLCM010000100.1:0-3880 GCA_964558055.1 uncultured Isosphaeraceae bacterium
GCTGTAAAACCAAAACTGTGAAATTGTGGAAGAAGACCTAAAAATCTATCTTTGTTAGTAAATTTCACCCACTTCTTACATTGCTCAACATTTGAAAATAAATTACCCGCACTCAGCATAACACCTTTAGGTTTTCCTGATGTACCAGATGTGTATAAAAGTGCAGCTAGCATATCATCATTACATTTCACGGCTTTTCTAATTGGTGGGAATCCTCCAAAAGACATTTCGTCAAGTTTTAACAACTGAACGTTCTTTGAAAATTCGCCAACCATTTCAACCATTGCATTAACAGTAATTACCGTATCTACACCACTATCTTCAATAATAAACTCAATTTCATCTTTTGTTAGAAGGTAATTAAGAGGGACAACGGTCTTGCCGAGGGACCAAATTGCTGTTGCAGAGATTGGAAACATGCCTGAAGTCGGCAATAAAATAGCGACATTGGGTTGATTGGACTTTATTCTCTTTGCTATGTGCCACGATGCAACTTGCAAATCAATTCCACGCCACTTTCTAAAATCATCCTCAATAAGAGTGCGAAGGGCATTTCGTCGCCATGTTTTGTAAATGGAGTGTAGAAGTCGCATCAGGGGTTTTCCTAGTAGGGTACGATACCTTCTGGAGCACCAATATGCGAATTACAACCATTACTCTATTCCTTTTGGCAACTATACAAATTACAGGTTGCGGTGGAGATAAAACTACTTCATTAGATAAATCATTGCAGGAATACTCCAATGGTCAATGGAACATGTCTGAACTATGGGCAAAAAAATCACTCGACGAAGGTGAAAACATTGAAGAGTCGCAATACATGCTGGGCTTGTGCGAGTTTCAACTCCAAAACCAAGATAGAGCGAAAGAATGGTTCGAAAAGGCATCGAACTCCAATAACCCAGAAGTGAAGGGTAAAGCCACAGCGATGATAGCGATAATTTCGGACAATCAAGGTGATTACAAAAGTGCAGAACTTGCTTACAACAACGCGTCAAAATACCTTCAAGGAGTAGATAAACAAAAAGCAGTAATGCGGTCCGGTGCTACATCTCAAGCCAATAATTTCACACTTCAATTCGGAGCATACCAAAAGAAAACAAACGCAGAAAAAGCAATTGAATCTATCTCACAGGCACTAAATCAAGCCGGACTTGGTAGAGCGTGGATTACTGAGGAAACCAGTAACGCTGGGAGAAAAATGTTCTTAGTCCAAGCCGGACACTTTTTATCACGTACTTCTGCTTCAACGTATAGAGATAAAAATAAATTACCAACTTGCATTGTCGCTGTCTCACCATAAAGATTAGTTAACTTATGGCAAAACCAACAGGAAATAAAAGTAAAGGATCTGGCAAGAGACGCAGAGAAACTGTCCTGCGGAATGTTCCTAAAAACACTTTTACGTTTTCAAGTTTGTTACGCCGCCCAGATTTCCTACGCACTTTTTGCATAATTTTCTTATTCTTAGTAGCGGTATCAATTCTTACAACTTGGTCAAGAGAACAGATAAAAGTTCAAGATGGACAGATTGCATCCGAAACGAGGATAAAACGAATCAATTTCCAATTTGAAGATGAAGAGGCAACAGATACAAAGCGAGAAGAAGCAAGGAACTCATCTCCAAAGATTTATACCGTTAACTCAACTTTCACCGACCGTTTTAAGGCGTCTCTGACGGGGCTTCCAACAGCAGTATCTGGCAAAACCTCCTTGGAAGACGTTACTCCAGAACTAATCGAACAGTTCAATCTGAATAGTGAATCTCTTGTTGCACTGCAAAGCATGTCAAAAGATGGAGAGCCAACCTACTCATGGAAACGATCGGTATCTAAATTAATCCAGAATCTTAAAAAACAAACACCTCTTCTAACAAGCGAAGAGTATCAGGTCTTCACTACAACTGCCCCATCCAATAGAGAACTATTTTTAGGAGCAGGCAATATCTACAGACCTTATCAAGCAGACGCAGTTGCCTTGCCACCTAAGCAAGGTGATTCACCAGACATAAAACTTTCTGAATTGGTAAGTAACAATGGTTTTTCAGAGTCGCTAGTACCAACGATTGTTTCTGGACTTCTAAGTAATCATCAGCCAAGTATTCAACTTGATCTTGAAGACACACAGTCACGAGCAGAATCCGCAGCAAATTCTATTGAACCAGTAGTTGTAAAACACCTTCAAGGTGAAATCATTTGGAAAAGAGGCGACGAAATTTCCGCTTCACAATTTGAAAATGCAATCCTTGAACAAGAACACTTTTTATCATCCTCCACCCTTATAGAAAGGTGGCTGCCTCGCATTGGCGCTATTGGATTGCTAGCAATGCTCGCGATATTCATCGGCGCATACACCACTGTTACAAATGCAAGGTTTGCAAGAAATCCACTACGTCTATTTGCACTATGTGCATTAATGGCAATAATGCTTGGTCTTTCAACTCTTGTCACTTTGCAGGCACCCGTGTTTATCTATGCTGCGGCAATTGTGCCAACACTTTTAACCGTTACCATCGCATCTCTCGCGTATGGTCAGCGAATGGGAATGTTCATCGCATTTATGCAGTGTTCAATTGTCACAATGGGATTATCACAACCCATTTCTTGGTTCATTTTACTTATTGCCGGATGTGGATTAATGATTGGACAGTTAAAAGAAGTTAGGCAAAGACAAACTTTAATTAATGCTTCAGCAATTGCAGCAGGCGGATTTGCAATCGGCGCTCTATTCTTGGGTCTTGCAGAAATCCCAGACCTAACAATTGCTTGGAAACAGATTTTAACCAATTCAGTTGTCTCCGCTGTTTCTGCTTTAATCGTTGGCTTCTTTGTTCTAGGAATACTTCCTAGCATCGAAAGCGTCTTCGACATAACTACAGGGATGACTCTTGCTGACTTACGCGATCCAAGGAAACCACTTCTTAGACAACTTCAACATTTAGCCCCAGGAACGTTCAACCACTCAAGGCAAGTAGCAGACATTGCAGAAACAGCAACCGAGGCAATCGGTGGAGATTCACTTCTTGCTTACGTTGGTGGTCTTTACCACGATATTGGAAAGATGAACAAACCAGAGTATTTTGTTGAAAACCAAACAGGATACAACCGACACTCCGAGTTAAAACCGTCTATGAGTTTGTTAATAATCATAGGACACGTGAAAGATGGTCTAGAACTAGGCAAGGAGTACGACTTGCCAAGAGAAATACTGCATTTTATCGAAGCACATCACGGGACTACACTTGTCGAATACTTCTATCACGCCGCAATGAAAGATGCTGATGAAACGGGCGAAGCAATCAACGAGATGCAATTCCGTTACCCAGGACCAAAACCAAAAACAAAAGAGGCCGCTGTACTAATGATTGCTGATGCTGTTGAGTCCGCCTCAAGGGTTTTACCCGACCCAAACCCAGGACGAATTGAAGCTCTAGTTCGTGACTTATCACGTAAACGATTGTTAGATCATCAATATGATGAATGCGGACTTACGTTTTCTGAACTTGCAATAATCGAGGACTCGATTATCAATCGGTTAAATTCCATTTACCACACTCGAATAAAATATCCAGATGAAGATACGCCCAATTCCGATGACCAAGAAGTAATCGAAGCGGAAAAAGAAGGCGATTTGGCTGGTTAATCAATATTCTTTGTACCAACAACTCCGCCATTTAAGGTTCTTGAATTTGCATTTGCTTTAGCCTCTTGCCTTGCTGCTTCAATATCTCTTTGAACCATCGCTATACCCATCAAATCCAATTTGTTTTGATCGGCGTACCCCATCCTTCCCCGGTTTATTCATCGTGCCAATCATCACCCCACCTGTCATTTGTGCAACAGCACCAAGATGTTTCCATAACTCTCCAAATTTAATCGCC
>CAZLCM010000101.1:0-3868 GCA_964558055.1 uncultured Isosphaeraceae bacterium
TTAATGGGTTAACTTCTGGTGTTGTTTATATTGTTGATACTCAGCGAAATCAAGGAGAACTCGTAGCAAGTACATGGAGCCACAACGATAACAGGATAATTATTCTTGGCAAGCGGTCATTAAGCGCAGATTCAGCAAGAGCGATGGGCAGGTAACTTATGAAAAACAAAACATTATGTGAACGAACAGGCGGCGAAAGTGTTCTTTGGGCAACTGCATTTTTCATAGCGGCCATGATAATTTTTGTTGCTGGGCGGCACACACCAACTGCTACAGCAAGCGATTCAAACACTTCTGACGGTTTTACTCTTCTAACGACTTCAAACGGGCAAGGT
The DNA here is from genome assembly GCA_964558055.1 of uncultured Isosphaeraceae bacterium. Taxonomy (GTDB): domain Bacteria; phylum Planctomycetota; class Phycisphaerae; order Phycisphaerales; family SM1A02. The sequence continues at coordinate 336 of CAZLCM010000101.1, forward strand.
ACTGATTTTGTACACGTAATAGACAACTCAACATCTATGTACATGGTTTATAACATTCCAGACCCCCAGAATAAAAAATCAATTCAGACAGTGGCAACTTGGTTTTTACCAGCAATGTTTAATTCTGCTCGGAATTAACTGTCGGTCGATACAATACATCCATGCGAAGACCTGTTGATACGGTAATGGTTCAACAACGCGCCTCTTCATTTACTCGGCGCTCTATCAAAACCGACTCCAAACAACAGGGGCTTCGCCTCGTTTTATCCATGATTGACCTAACAACTCTAGAGGGCAAGGACTCGCCAGAGAAAGTTCGTGCACTTTGCCACAAGGCAATCACTCCATGGGAGGGCCACATCGATCCACCCTTGCCTTCGGTTGCAGCAGTGTGTGTATATCCTAGTTTGGTGCAAGTTGCCAAACGATCACTAGAGGGCTCTGGGGTAAAGATTGCATCCGTTGCAACTGGATTCCCTAGTGGGCAGTATCCTCTTGACGTTCGTCTTAACGATGTAACCCAAGCCGTAAAGTCAGGGGCAGATGAAATTGACATGGTGATTAACCGGGGCGCATTTTTGTCTGGGAGTTATGATGAGGTATCGGACGAAATCACTCAGGTAAAAGTTGCTTGCCAAAGCGCACACCTAAAAATAATTCTTGAAACAGGCGAGTTGGAAACGTTAGAAAATGTTCGAGCGGCTTCAGATTTGGCGATAAAGGCCTCTGCCTCTGCTGGACCTATTTCAGACGGCGATGTGTTTATCAAAACATCAACAGGAAAAATAAGTCCTGCAGCAACCATGCCGGTGACACTCGTAATGCTTGAGGCAATCCGTGATTACTATGAAGAAACGGGTGTACGTATTGGCATGAAACCTGCTGGAGGAATCCGCACGGCAAAACAAGCACTCCATTACCTTGTTATGGTAAAGGAAACCCTTGGAAACGAGTGGCTAACAAAAAACCTATTCAGGTTTGGTGCTTCAAGTTTAGCAAATGATGTACTAAGGCAACTTATAAAACAATACACTGGGCGGTATTCTGCCACCTATGACTTTAGTGAGGCGTAACACGTGACAACTTCAGCACAAGAAAAAACAGCACTCGAGTGGGACTATAGTCCAGCACCCGAAAGCACAAAAATCTCTATAGAACAAAAGAGCAAATTGTTTATTGGTGGAAAATTTGTGTCTCCAAAATCTCGCTCTTGGTTTGCGACAATAAATCCGGCAACAGAACAAAAGTTGTCTGACATTGCCTGTGCAGGAAAAGCAGATGTTGATGCTGCGGTATGTTCATCAAAAACGGCACTGCCTAAGTGGTCTCGTTTAAGCGGTTCGCAGCGAGGAAAATTTCTTTATAGAATCGCCAGAAGAATCCAAGAACGCGCGCGAGAATTTGCAATTTTGGAAACTATGGATGGCGGAAAACCAATCAAAGAATCTAGAGATGTAGACATCCCGCTTGTCGCTCAGCACTTTTTTTATTACGCGGGCTGGGCAGATAAACTTACTTATGCGTTTCCAGCAAGCAACCCAACGCCAGTTGGAGTGTGTGCGCAAATAATTCCTTGGAACTTTCCATTGCTAATGGCTGCATGGAAACTAGCCCCAGCACTTGCGTGTGGAAACACCTGCGTTCTCAAACCGGCCGAAACAACGTCGCTAACCGCTCTACGCTTGGCGGAAGTGTTTCAAGAGGTAGGCCTGCCAGAAGGCGTAGTAAACATTGTTACGGGCGCAGGCGACACGGGGAAGCATCTCGCTGGGCACAAGAAAGTAAATAAGGTGGCATTTACTGGTTCGACAGAAGTAGGTAAATTGCTAATGCGCGAAACAGCAGGGACGGGTAAAAAATTAACTCTAGAATTGGGTGGCAAGAGCGCAAACATTATTTTTGCTGATGCTGCAATAGACCAAGCGGTTGAAGGAATTGTTTCGGGCATTTATTTTAATCAAGGCCATGTTTGCTGTGCTGGCTCACGCCTCTTTGTTGAAGAATCAATCTTAGAAGAAGTGGTGCACAAACTTAAACACCGACTTGGTTCACTTCGGGTTGGCGACCCTCTGGATAAAAACACCGACCTTGGTGCAATTAACTCGCAAGAACAATTAGATACTGTCGAGGGATATATTAAATCTGGTATCGACGAAGGGGCACAGTTACACAAGGTAAATGACCAGAGAAAACCTAGTAAGGGTTTTTGGTGTAATCCCTGTTTCTTCACAGATGTGCACCCAAGCCACACCATTGCTCGCGAAGAAATATTTGGACCAGTGTTGTCGGTGATGACATTTAGAACACCAGAAGAGGCTATTTCAAGAGCCAATAACTCGCCATACGGGCTTGCTGCTGGAGTGTGGACAGACAAAGGATCAAAAATATTTGAAATAGCCAAAGAGCTTGAGGCCGGAATAGTTTGGTGCAACAGTTACAACAAATTCGATGCAGCGTCTCCATTTGGCGGTTTCAAAGAGTCAGGATTTGGTCGCGAGGGCGGAAAGCATGGCCTTAGACCATACGTACGGCTTGGTGTTGAATAAGGAACAACAATGACTAGATTAGCAATTGCAAAAACATACAAACTTTACATAGGCGGCAAGTTTCCACGAACAGAGTCAGGAAGATCAATTGCGGTAAAAGATGTAAAAGGAAATGTTGCAGCGCATATATGCCACGGCTCAAGAAAAGATTTTCGTGAGGCCGTCGAACATGCGAATAAAGCGTTTTCATCTTGGTCTGGAATCACGGGATATTTACGGGGACAGATTCTGTACAGAATGGCTGAAATGCTAGAGGGTCGCCGAGAGGAGTTTGCGGCAGCAATTCAGGTAACTCAAGGCAATACGGTTGCATCTGCAAGAAAAGAAGTCGATGCATCAGTCGATATGCTTGTTCGTTTTGCTGGATGGACAGATAAACTGCAACAAGTTTTAGGTTGTGCAAACCCTGTAACTGGAAACTATTACAATTTTACAATTCCACAACCCCAAGGAGTCGTAACCGTTCTAGCACCAGAAGAACCGTCCCTGCTTGGATTGGTTGCACTAATGGGAGCACCATTGTGTGCAGGGAACACTGTTGTCGTGATTGGCTCAGAGAAGAACCCAATCCCAACTGCAATCTTTGGAGAAGTTTGTGAAACTTCTGATGTGCCTTCTGGAGTTATTAATTTGATGACAGGAAAACAATCAGAGTTGCTAACCCATATTTCCTCTCACCGTCAAGTTTCAGGTATCTATGCTGCTGACATGGGCAAAAAAAGCAGAATTCTTATTGAGCAAGGTTCAGCCGACAGCTTGAAAAGAGTATGTATTAGCTCCGTTAATGGGGATGGATGGTATGACGAGTCTAGAGTAGCATCACCATGGAGCATCGAACCGTTTGTTGAAATGAAAACAATTTGGCACCCCTCTGCTTGTTAGTTTGAAAGCGGCGCCATGTTATTAACCAATTGTTTTTCTTTACTTCTCAGGGTTTTTGAATCCCCCCCATCAAAAGATGCCCTAACAAGCACAAATGGAACTTCT
>CAZLCM010000102.1:0-3866 GCA_964558055.1 uncultured Isosphaeraceae bacterium
CTTATCTCTTTCTGATTCTAAGCGTTTTGTGAGTTCCAGTTCCTTTTCCTTTTTTTTCAACAGTTTATCTAATGCGGTCGCTTCATCAAGCATCGACTGCGAAACGCCTTGAGTCTTTGCAATAAATATCTCTTTTTCCCTGCTTGACATGCCAATAGTTTGAGCAAGTAATTGATTGTCCGAGATAATTTCTTTAAAATCCTCTGTTGCTTCACCAACCTTTTCTGAATCAAACCATTTACCACGGATTTTAACCATTCTTTCGTGTTCGCCATTGGCTTCAAAGAGAACGTCCATATATTGTTGCATTTCAGAATTTAATGCACTTAAACTGGCTTCCATAGCAGACGCTGTTTCTCCCTTCCCAAGGATCATGTCAAAAAATGAAACTTGTGGCTGAAGCCCCATGTTTTCAAGCGACAAAGGGCTAACGTCAAGACCGCTTGCGTATAGATTATCTAACGACAATTTTAGGTCTTGTACTTCGGCTTTCATTTTCTGATATGGGTTAAGTTCTTTCTGTTGAGCTATTGTTGTACTCAGTTTTGTTTGCTTTTCATTTAGATCTTCTAGTTTTATAGACAAGTCCGCGATTTCAGACAACCGCTCCTTCAAATCTGCCCCCGGTAAAAACGGAGCGTTTTCCAATGCTTGTAAATCCGCTGTGACCAACGCAATTTCTTGTTGGACATCCCTAAGTTCGGAAACAGTGGAACCTTGTGGGCCAAGAATTTCTAAACCACTCAGTCTCGCCTTCTCTTCAAATAACGAGATTTCTTTTTCTGTGTTTCTAAACAACCCAACTGTTGAAGAATCTACCGCGTTGACCATATCAAAGAAAGCGTTTCGCTTTTCTACTTTCAATTGACCTATTTTTTCTTCAAGTGCTTCAACTTCTTGTTCTCTTCTCCTGTTGAAATCTAGGTTTTCTTTTAGTGCTTTGTCATCGTCCCAGACACGAACAGATTTTTCTTTGAGCGACTTCACGCTTCTTTCTAGTTCACGACCAATCGCTTTCCATTTTTTAGTTGCGTCTTTGCGGGGTTCCATCGCTTTTTGTAAAACATCTCGTTTCCCTATAAGCCGATCCAGGACATCTTTTTCGTCTCGCCCTTGTGCCACCTGATCTATCATCTTTTGTACGGCCGAAAGCCTTTTTCTAACATGCTCCTCAGTCTTTTTAATATCCGAGGGGTCTGCGACTGTCTGAACAGTGGCATCCATTGTCACAATTATTGGCGTGTTGCCAGCCTTTTTAATGTTAGCAATTAGCCCACTAACAAACCTTGAGGCTGACTCTGAAGCCTCCTCAAACACGGCATCAAAGTTTTTTTGTGCAGCCTTAGAGTGATATTCACCCTGTCTTGTCATTTCTTTATATGATTCCTGAAACACCCGCTCCATGTGGTCAGCCGTGCCTTCAGAAGCAACGCCCAAAAACTCTAACACTTCCATTGCACCAACAATAAAGAAATCCAAAGACCTTGAGATTATGCCCATACCCTCTATCACCGCGTGAATAACAGTGTGGATAACCGCCATTACAAGGGAGCCAAACCTGCTAATTTTATCCCACACCTTTTCACCCCATTTAATAATTTTATTTAGCCAGACAAGCAATTTTTCAAGGGACAAATTTGATAAATCTATTTTATCTATAACCACCTTAATTGAGGAAGTAAACCCCACAACAAACCTTCTTAATACCTCTTGTATGTTGCGGATCGTGCCTCGCAACTTCTCGCCGATCACAATGTTCAATTCTTGAACAACTGATGCTAAGAGTTTGAATGCACCATGAACACTGTCCATGCGGATGTCTGCCATCTCTCTTGCGACACCCTCGACATCCTGCATCTCATCAACCAGCTTGTCGGTGATGCCGTGCATCTTCGCTAACGCCAAAATTGCCGGTCCACCACGCTTTTGGAATATATCAAACGCTTTCTCTACGCCGATGCCACCCTCTGTGAATTTCTTTAGTGCAGCAATACCGTGCCTATCAATCTCCCCAGCGAGTTCAGCAAATATATTTTTCAGCCCTGTACCCGCTCTGTCTGCTTGCATACCAGCGTTCGACAAAACACCCAACATTGCTGCGGTTTCCTCTAAGGTTATTCCAAGCGCAGAAGCAACTGGCGCAACATATCCAAACGCAGCGCCGAGTTGCGACACTGTTGTATTTGTTCTGGCGGATGTATATGCCAAAACATCAACGACTCTATTCGCTTCTTTTGCCTCTAACCCCATGCCACGAACAACCTGAGAAGTAATATCTGCTGATTCTGCGAGATCCATGTTCGCAGCAGCAGCAAGATCGAGCAATGCTGGTGTTGCTGCCATAACCTCATTAACATCAAACCCTGCTCGCGCAAGGAACGACATCGCTTTCGCCGCTTCAGATGCGGTAAATACTGTTGTCGAACCCAACATTCTCGCCTGAGCCGACAGCCTTGCAAAGGCCCTGTCCCCAATGTCCAACAAAATAGATCTAACCTCTTGCATCTTAAACTCAAAGTCAGAAAACACGCTAATCATTTTCTTAACCGCAACAGTTAGAATTGCTGCCCCGGCAGCAGCCGCCCAAAAACCTATTTTTGCCAAGCCTCCGAATGTTTTATTAAGTGTTTTGCGAAATTTCTTTACAGTTTTTCGCGCCTTACTTAAGCCGGTCATCATGCTTTTAGTGTTTGCGTGAATGTTAATTTTGAGGTTGGCTATTGTAGACATTATTTACTCTTATTTTGGGTTTTCGCTAAACTCATCATTACAGCCTTCATATCATCTTCTGTCTGCTCCTCTTCCTCTTTGCCAATAGGCATGAAGTCTGTTGGAGAGAAAGGCTTGCTATTCTTGCCTCGGTTTACATTGGCAATGGTGCTAGCAACGATTCCTGCTTGCAAATCTGCTCGCACGCCACCTATCGGTTCAATCGAATGATAGGCAGCCCATTCTGAGAGTTCCCGCGAGTCACACCTTTGTAGGAGTTCTCTTACGGTGCATCCCATAGCCAAAGCTAGGGAAAAATAAAATCGCCGCTCAGGGCGGCGTTTTAGTTTCCCGCTAGTTCCTCAACATCCTCGCCACTAAGACCATTCAGTTTTTGTGCAACACTGAATATACGATCTAGTGCAGCCGCAGATTTTTTGCCTAGTGCATCAACATCTTTAGCTTCAAACAAACGAGTGCCATCTTCTGAGCAAATTGTTAGCACAGCCAATCTGGCTCGTATGTTTTTGAGGTTCATATCTTTGTTCTTGCCTTTACCTTCTACCATTGATTGCTCGAACAAATCTCTTTCCTGCCCGGATAACGTCCTTACGAACACGTCTCCGCCCCATTCGGGGACGGAAACGAGTTCTTTGGGGAGGTCATCACATTGTAAAATGGATTTTTTATCTAACATATTATTTTATGCGGAGGGGCCATTGAAGGTCAACGCACCAGATACCTTAATTGTAAAACTTGCTGTCACTTTATCATCAATAGATGCAGATGCTGAAAACGAAGTAATGATACCGCTTCCCTCTATTGATGAAGTGTCAGAAAATGTGATAACCCAATCTTGTGCGGTTCCCGCAGCAAAATCTGTTGTCATATCATCATGATTCTCAGCAGTATCTGGATCATACGATACTTCTAAACTAACTTCACCACCATCAACCATACCGGCGATAAATGTTTTTGCGGAACCGCTTATATCCGTTGTTTCTATTGTTGCAACAGATGCACTGGGGCCAGATACTGATTGCACCAAACCCACCTCTACTGTGTTCCATTTAAATGTTGTTCCATTTCCTGAAATTGCGGGCATAACTAAATTCTCCTATTTCCTTAACTCTCGTACCAAATTGTGTAGTCGCTTA
>CAZLCM010000103.1:0-3831 GCA_964558055.1 uncultured Isosphaeraceae bacterium
GGCATATCGTTTCGCTGTCTGCAAGTGCAAACTTGTGGCAGGATACCGATGATTGGCGCTCTCGGCTAGCATACTGGGAATTAAATGTTAATCTTTGCTGTTTCAACTGTAATTTCACTCATCGTAATTGCCATATTTCAACAATTATTGCTTCCTTTATTGGCTAGGTACACAATGGGTGATGCTCCAACTGCACTACTTTGGGTGCTGAACAAATTCTATGTTCGTTTTTATCACCGCATACACGCACTCGGAACAGAAACAATCCCGCGGGTCGTTTTTCCCGGCAAATTGATTGTAGTTTGTAAACACCAGAGCCCCGTTGACCCTTTGCTAGTTCAATCCCAATGCAAATTCAAAATTCGATGGCTCATGGCTCAAGAATATATGGTTCCAGAACTTGATTTTGTTTGGAATCGCGCACAAATAATTCCTGTCGCAAGAGATGGGAAGGACTCTTCTGGGCTTCGTGTTGCTCTCAGGCACCTCAAAGATGGAGGTATTATTGGTATTTTCCCTGAAGGCGGAATTAAACAGCCAAGAGAGGCAATTCACCCATTCGCAGATGGCGTTGGAGCAATGATTGCCCACACTAAAGCGCCTGTGCTCCTTACAACAGTTGACGGTACTCCCCAAAATGATGAGATGGAGCGTGCTGTATTTGAACGTTCACATTCAACTGTTCGTTTTCTTGAATTGATAAAATTTCCAGAAGATGCAACAAAAAATGAAATTACAGATGAACTTCGCAAGAGAATGTCTAAAGCAACTGGCTGGCCGTTGGTAGAATGAACTCGTGATTACACGTATACGAGGAGAACTTGTTGAACTCACAGAGCACTCCGCTCTAGTACACGTTGAAGCGCTCACTTACGAATTGCTTGTTCCGGCTGCAAACATGCCTGACTTGCTAGGAAAAATTGGCCATGAAATAGAGTTTTTTACTCTACATTATTTTGAGGGACAATCCCAAGGCAGCACTTTTCTGCCACGCTTAATTGGCTTTTCTTCTGAACGTGATCGAGCATTTTTTGAGTTATTCACAACTGTAAAAGGAATTGGAAACCGAAAAGCACTTCGTGCACTTGTTAGACCATTCGCTGAAACTGCAACGGCGATTGCAAATCGTGATGCAACTGCCTTGACCAGCATGCCAGAAATAGGAAAACGGTCTGCGGAAACTATAATCGCAGAATTACATGGGAAAGTCGATATTTTTATTGGTGAGATTGCCTCAACAATTGAGGTAACTATGCCCGCATTTAGCGACGATGCCATTTCCATGTTGATGCAACTAGGTGAAACGAAGCGAGATGCAAAACGACTTGTACAACTAGCATTCGATGCTAATCCGAATATTGATAGTGCAGATCAACTAGTACAAACATCATTTCAACTCAAAGGAACTACATGAGACACGCAATGATAATGGCTGGTGGAAGTGGAACTCGTCTTTGGCCGATGAGCCGAGGAGAGACACCGAAACAACTAATTGAACTATTCGATGGAGAATCTCTTTTAGAAATAGCAGCAGAACGTCTTGAAGGTCTTGTTGCAAATGAACACCGTTGGATTTGCACAAACCAAAAACACGAAAAAATAGTGTGCGAAAAACTTAACTTACCTACAACACAACTTCTAGGAGAGCCAGAGCCCCGAGACACGCTAAATGCTGTTGCATTCACTGCTGCTGTCTTACACAAACAAGATGCTGATGCCGTCTTTGCTGTATTAACTGCAGACCACATAATTCGTCCACAAGAAGAGTTTGCTAAGTGTCTAAGCATTGGTTTTTCGTTAGTAGAAGAAGATAGTTCTCGCTTTGTAACATTCGGAATCACTCCAACTTTCCCAGCAACAGGATATGGTTATGTCGAACTGGGTGATGAAATAAGAGATGGTGCACGTCTTTGCAAACGGTTTGTTGAAAAACCAGATTCAAATACCGCAGAGAAATATATTAGTTCAGGAAACTTTGCTTGGAACAGCGGAATGTTTGTGTTCCATGCTGGAGAATTCCTAGAAGCATTGAAAAGAATACAACCAGAAACATACGCTGGTATTGAAAAAATCAAAGAGTCATGGGGAACTGATTCGCAACTAAAAGTTTTAAGTAATGTATATCCAGAACTATCTAAAATCAGCGTGGATTATGGAATGATGGAACCAGCGTCATCAGACGATGCAATATCTATTTGCACAGTACCTATGGACGTAGAGTGGCTTGACGTTGGGTCATGGACTAGTTACGGAGAGACCCTTGAATCTGATGGTTTCGAAAATCGTTCTGACACAGGTGCTTTTCACATTGACTCAAAGAATACACTTTGTGTTTCTGATGACAAGGCACACACAATAACAACGATTGGATGTAATGATTTAGTTATTGTTCATACTAAAGACGCTACTTTAGTATTCCCCGCTTCAGAGGCACAACGAGTCAAGGAAATGCATGGACTCGTTCCCAAAGAATTAAAATGAGGTATTTGGCTGTAGATCTCGGCGACAAACGTACGGGTATAGCCGTTGGAGATGATGAACTTAAAATGGCTCAACCAGTATGTGTACTTGATATTCCAATCGGAGATCAACTCGTTGAAGGCATTATCAAAATTGTTTCAGAACAATCAGCAGAAGAAATCGTTATTGGTCTTCCCCTAAATATGGATGGCTCTCTTTCCAAGAGAGCCGAAACCACAAAGACCTTTGCAGAGAAGTTAAGAGTTTCTACTAACTTGAATGTTCATTTCCAAGATGAGCGGCTCACAAGTTCAGCCGCAGAAGAAATACTTTCCGGCTCTGGTAAGACACATAAACAAAAGAAAAAAATTCGCGATGCCCTCGCAGCCGCCGAAATCCTTAACGATTTTTTATGCCGCCGTACTCCATAAAAACCACATAAAAACTGGCAAAAACGCCTTTCACAAAGCATAAACGTCACTTTTTTTGGGGTCAGACTCCTTTTTTTTGGGGTCAGACTCCTTTGGGGAGGCGGAAACGACCCGCGGGATTGTTTTTCTCCTTTTTGGGGTCAGACTACATAAAAACTGGCAAAAACGCCTTTCACAAAGCATAAACGTCACTTTTTTTGGGGTCAGACTCCTTTTTTGGTGCTAGAACGTCCTTGTTGTGGGGACATTCATCACAATTATCGCGATGCGATAATTGAATGGGTGTCCCCCCATCGTTCGTTAGTAGTGTTTACCATTTTCCTTCTTAACTACAGAACCAGTGAGCAACACAACTATAAGGCCAGTTAATTTGCAGTTTGCTACTAGTTAAGATTAAAAATGCTTTGCACGAATTACAGAGTTCGTCAGTAAGGTCAACAACGTCAGTAGAAGTTATAACGGAGCAATCAATTTGCTCAATTCTTTCGTTCACATGAACATTTTCTTCGGGTATTCCAGAGTGCATAACAACTGACTCTTCTCTGTTGCGTAAGAACCACAGATGGGTTTCGCCCCACGGCATTGCTCGAAGATCTGGGTCATACATTAGACGAGAATAAACAGAATCGAGTTCTTCAGAATCACTTAACAACAAATTAAATGCACCCTTGGTCGTCACGCACTGTGTTGCTTGTTGTAAAAGTGCATGCGTTATAGCATCAAGGCGAGAATCATCACACTTTGATTGAATCAAACGTTCAGTCATTAGTTGGTTTTTCTGCTTTGTTTTGAAAATTTGTCAAGCCAAGTTTTTGTGCAATATATTCGTCCATTTCGCGAATAACTGTTCCACGAAATACGGAGCCGTGGTCGCCATTTTCTACAATTCTTATCATAGCGTCGAATTCTTTTTCTTCAAAAAATTCTTGCAACGCAATTA
>CAZLCM010000104.1:0-3791 GCA_964558055.1 uncultured Isosphaeraceae bacterium
TAAAAATTGCAGATTGGACTGAGGTTCTTTGCCTGGGCTTAGTAGGTTTTTGCCACAATCTGTAGCGATAGACCAGTTGTTGTGTTTTCCAGAGCCATTTACTCCAGCGAATGGCTTTTCATGTAACAAGCAATTAAACCCATGGAGTTCAGCGGTAGATTTTAAAATCTCCATTAAGAGCATCTGGTGGTCAGAAGCAACATTTGCATTTTCGTAAGTTGGAGCAATTTCATATTGACCTGGAGCCACTTCGTTGTGTCTCGTCTTGACTGGTATGCCAAGTTCATAGAGTTGCTTTTCTGCGTCGTCCATAAAAGCAAGCACTCTCTCAGGAATCTTGCCAAAGTAATGGTCGTCTAATTGATGACCCTTAGGTGGAGGGGTTCCAATTAAAGTACGACCGCAGATTAGTAAGTCAGAGCGGTTTGCTATGAATGCTTCATCAACTAGGAAATATTCTTGCTCAAGGCCAAGAGTTGTGATTACCCGATCTGCTTTTGTGCCAAAAATTGAAAGGATTCTTTTTGCGTGCGTGTTTACAACGTCTATGGATCTTAAGAGGGGGGTCTTTTTATCTAAGGCCTCGCCTGTCCATGAAACGAATGCAGTTGGAATACAGAGGGTTCCGCCCTCTTCATTTGGCATGATGAATGCTGGGCTAGTTGCATCCCAAGCGGTATAGCCACGTGCCTCCCAAGTGTCTCGAATTCCTCCGGAAGGGAAACTTGATGCATCTGGCTCACCGCGAATCAACATGTCTCCAGAGAAGACAGCAATTGCCCCAGTATCCGTTGGCTCAAGAAAGCCGTCGTGTTTTTCAGCAGTAGCCCCAGTTAATGGTTGGAACCAGTGGGTGTAATGTGTACACCCATGGTCGATTGCCCATTCCTTCATCGCATCAGCAACACTATTTGCTATTGCGTGATCAAGTGGCTTCCCACCGTGCATCGTTTCTAAGAGTGATTGATGTACTTCGGGCTGTAAGTACCGGAGCATCACATCTCCAGAAAAAGTTCTACAACCGTAAGAGTCACAATAATCGTTGTTTTGCACATCCATTGCGTTCGACATTGTCATATCTTCCATGTTTGAAGGCCTCCTGCCATTTGCTTGTAGTATCTAAAATTGTTCTAAGAGTAGCAAGGACTTATTGAGAAATTTCTTGTATAAAGTTCGCCGCACTCTCGGCCGGATTTGTTGAGTCCTTAAGTTGTCTAACTAGGGCGGAGCCAACTATCGCGGCATCGGCATATTGGAGTACCGACGAGACATGTTTAGCATTTGAAATCCCAAAACCAATTGCTAGAGGTAGGTCTGTGACCGAGCGTATTTCTTGAACTCTAGATTCCAAGTCGGGAAGTTCCTTTTGCTCTCCAGTGAGACCAGTTCTAGCAAGTACGTATAGGAACCCCGATGAGAGTAAAGCCAATTTTTTGACTCTCTCAATCGGGGTAGTTGGAGCGATAAGCATTGTGAATGAAAAATCTCGACTAGAGCAATATTTGCTCAAAAGTTCGGCCTCGGTATCGTCAATGTCTGGAATAATAATTCCATCAAATCCAGCTCCTGCGAGACGGTCAATAAAAGTGGTGGCACCACTTTTGCGAACGAGAGAATGGCTAACCATAGCAATAAGCCCTGCGTCGATGTCTTCGCGAACCCGAGAAACCATGCCAATTGCATGCGCAGGGGTTGCTCTGCGCTCGAGTGCTCGATGCATTGCGGCTGCGATGACAGGCCCATCAGCAATTGGGTCACTGAAGGGGATACCGATTTCGATGATATCGGCACCGCCTGCATCAAGTGTGCGTAGTATTGATTCTGTTGAGTCCAAACTTGGATCTCCTGCAACCACAAATGGCATCAATTTCTTCTTACCATCACTAAAAATCGTGTCAATTCGGCTCATTTCGTACCCTCCGGACCGCCATCTTTGACGTATTTTTGTATGACTGCCTCAGTGAGATCAATTGAAGTTATGTTGGCCAAGGTAGCCATCCAAGCAAGTACGTCAGCGAATTCTTCCTTCAGATTGTCTAAATCGGCATCCCCACGTTCATATTTTCCAAGAGCGTGAGCGAGTTCTCCAAACTCCTCTGAAAGCCACAGGAAGGTTTTGGCAATACCTCGAGCCGAATCTGTCTCAAAATAGCGGTTTTTTATGAGTTCTTGGAACTCTCTGATAGTTATTTCGCTTGCCATAGATGGGAAGGATAGCATGAGAATGGGCTGCTGTTTATCCTCACTATCAAGCAATCATTGTGTATACTTACCCACTTCAGAACTTATCCTTTGGAAACATAACTATGAAAATACTTATAACGACAACTGTCCTGCTTGCTATCTGTTTAATCTCAAATGGTTGCAATGAACGAACTAAAAATGGAGATATTCTCCATGCCCTAACTCCAAATATGGAGACATTGTCTGAGACGTATCCTGAGCACACTGCAGATATTGAAGTGACTGCAAATACAAACGACCGCTTGTTTCAGAGTGATAGCGCAAGATTCTGGATGGTAGATGAGCCATCTTCTCTATCTCCAGCTCCAGTAGTTCGGGACTAATAGCACATATCCAACTATTATTTAGACCCACTTAAGGGGGGGTCTTTTTTTATACCAAGAAAAAATCAAAAAGATTTTCACTAAGTTGGCTTGTCATCCAATAATCCCCTAACGCACTTGGAGGTCGTGCCGTGATTGCATTTTCTCAACTGGGTGGAACCCAAGATGAAATTCCCTACTCTTATTGTTTACAAGGTCAGAAAGAAATAGCCCATGCCATATCGATTGGAGGGGATCTAAGAAGAGTCGAGGTGGTTCGAGCCCTTTGGCAACTTACTATTCAAATTTTGGAAGAATCGCCTGTAGCAGTTTGGTTAAACTTAACTCGTGTATTAGAAGCAGACACCAAACTTGCTGCTTGTCTTATTGCTATCTTACGAAGAGCAAAGGAACAAAACACAAGCATCTACATCATTGGCTCAGCCGAAGTACAGGACATCCTCAAACTCTGTAAAGTCCCACCTCTGACCCAATTCACCAAAGTCGCTTAATTAACCCGCGGTTAATTAATTGGCTCAAAGTGAGCCTTGACCTCGCGGTTAATTATGTTGTTTCTTCTGAATTTCTACATTGTTTAACTGTGGAGGACAACTTCTGGGTCGAGGACGGCTTGTTTTTCCCCGTCACAAACAGAATATTTAAAGCCAGTCCTAAGAGAGCCAGCAGCGTAATTCCCTGATGGAGTTGAAGCAATAAAGGCAACTTGATGTTCCTCCTTGAGCGGCCAGCACTGAGCAAGTCGAGCGAGGGTATCGTGAATTGCTTCTTGTGGTGTTGCGCCGCGACCCATTAACTCGACAACGAGAAACGATCCGCAAATACCGCTGATAAGTTCACCGTGACCAGTTGCAGTTGCAGCGCCGCGCTGCGGGTCAACATAGAGACCGTGCCCAATAATTGGTGAGTCGCCAACTCGCCCTGGTACTTTCCATGCCATTCCGCTTGTTGAGCAGGAGCCAGCCATTGTTCCACCCGCATCAAGAGCGATTGTTCCAATCGTGTCGTGACTCCCAAAGAGTTCGCCATGTCCATGATCAAAGGGAGCAGGGGGTGTTGCATCTTGGTTTGATTTTTTCCAGTTCACCCATTTCGCCTTTGCTTTATCAGAGAGAATTGTTTGGGAAGGTAATCCATGTGAATCAGCAAAATCGTCAGCAAGTGAACCGACAAGCATCTTGTGCTCGGTACGTTCCATGACTAGACGAGCAGCAGTCACTGGGTGAA
>CAZLCM010000105.1:0-3762 GCA_964558055.1 uncultured Isosphaeraceae bacterium
ACTCTCATCCATTTACTGGTACGCTAAATCGAGATGATATCGTTCGTATTCTCTCGGCATCAATTGATTGTGATAGCACAGAGCCGTGTCCATCGGATGTAGATGGTGACGGGGTAGTCGGTGTTGGTGACATTCTCACTCTTATTGGTAATTGGGGACCATGTACAGGAGATTGCATTGGTGACGTAAACGGGGATAGCACCGTTGATGTTTCAGATCTATTAGAAGTTGTAGGTACTTGGGGCGCTTGCCCGTAAATATTCCAACATTTGTTAAGATACAATCATGCGGGATCATAAAACAATAGTTGATGGTGTTGAGTTTGGATCCATTTTTCAATTCCACCGTATTTTTGGTGCCATTGCTAGTTCAATGCAACCAGCGAGATTAATCATCTCGTTTGGGATGGTGTTAGTACTTATTGCTTCGGGCTATCTTTGGGATTCAATTTCAGGTGTTGACGCAAGTACACTTTTTAAATCCATTTCACAAGAAGAGGTTGAGGAGCAGCGCGCACTTTCAATTGCACAAGCAGCTACTGCACTAGGACACAGCGCACCTGAAGGATCAGATGAGTGGACAGTTAATCAAGCCCAGTCCTATTTGGTTCAGGCATGGCAAGATTACTTATATGAAGAAGGCGCAACAGCGGAAGAACGTTTGGAATTCAACCAAGCATACTCTGCACTAGAGCAGTATCGCGCTCACGGTCCATTTGAACAATCAGCAAAATATGTTTCATCGTCTTGGAATAGTATTGTTGATGGTGGATTGCAACTTGATGTTGTTCAAATGTGGAATGGAGTTGTTGCAATAGTCTGGAAGTTGCCACAGCATCTTTGGAACGGTGGATACCATTGGTTTATCAGTTTGTATGGTTTTTTGCTTGTCTATGTGTTGTGCATTGGCGGTGGTGCAATTGCTCGAATGCAGATGTGTTGGCAATCTAGTTCCGATCGAATATCTGTCAGTGAAGCGATTGATTTTTCACTGTTTAGGTGGCGAGATTTGCTCGCTGCAGTTTGCGGACCTGCGATGTTTGTCGCTGCTTTGACAATTGTATTGATGCTCATGGGACTCTTGCTTCTCAACATCCCATGGCTTAATTTCATTGGTGGTTTGCTTTACGGCATTGCACTTATGTTCGGGTTTTTCGTGGCAATAATTGCAGTTGGTTACGCTGCATGTTTTCCTATGCTAATTCCAGCAGTAATGTGTGAAAATTGTTCAGGGGGCGAGGCGGTTCAACGCTCATTTGCTTACCTGTTCTCTAAGACAATCTGTTATTTTGGATATCTTTTTATACTCATTGTTTCTCTTGTTTTAGGGTATTTGGTTGTCAGATTGATAGCGAATTTAACTCTTGATATAACTGCGAATCTGGTTGGCTCAGCTACATTCAACTATTCCTTGCACGGTGCTGGCTCCTTACAAATGGAGACAGTTCCACCAGTTGGAATTGCATGGTATGAGTCAGGTGCTAGTTACCTCATAAGATTGTGGGAGACAGTAGTACACGACCTTATGATAGGTTGGATTTTTAGTGGATTCTTTAGCACGAGCGCTATGCTTTACTTGCTAATGCGTAAGGTAAGCGATGGTCAAGACACTAGAGAGATTTGGTCAAGCGGTTTAATCACTGGTACAAGAGTTGTGGACGAGACCGATAGTTAATCAGAAAGTTCGATTGGTTTTAATTCAAAAATTGATTGTGTGCGGAGAACAACACCATTCTTGGAATTTAGGTGATATGACTGGACGTGAAGTTCGTCATTATATCTTTGCACATCTAGAATACTTACTCCACGCTCACCATCGTCGGTAGTATATTCAATAAGTTTTGATTCGGATTCTTTACCAAATTCGACAAGTTCGTTGTAACTATCTCCAAACAAGTGATCTGGAAGTAACTCGATTTGCATCGAATTAAACAATGTAATCCTGTCGCCAAATTCTTGTTCATGATCCCGTTCGCCAGCACAAACTAGAGAGGTTACGTGGCCTCGTTCGGGCAGATCGTCTGTGTCTGGTGCGATTACTTCAGTAACACATGTGCCTTCATATTCAAAGCGTAATACATGTGAACCCTTTACAAGCCACGCTTCAAAATCGTAGCCGTTGTGCTGAACCACCACGCTGTCTTCAATCTCGAAGAACTCGGGATGAATAGCAGTCCTAAAAAGAGCCATGCTGTATGTTGGCTGATCAATTAATTTGTCGTGAGTTTGCATTTGAATCTCATATCAAGAGTTATCAATCGAAAGATTGAGGAAGAAATGGTCGTTAATAACAAAAACCTAACAGGTTCTTGTCCCGCCTTTTGTTTTACGTGTGTATTGTTGCCGATTGTTTATCTAAATCAACCAAAAAAACTGGATTTTCTGCGAAAAAAAGCAATCACAACTCAAAGTGTTGTAAAAAAAGGGTTTACGAAAGGTTTTTTATTTGTTTAACTTTGAGATGACCATTTGCATATCATTCCAAACTTGACCACGAATCTCTGAAGTGTAATTTCTCAGAAGGAATGCTGGGTGGTATGTGGGCATTACAGGAATTGAGCCATAGGAACTCCAGTTACCTCTAAGTCGAGTTATTCCTTGGTTGGTGCCAAGAATGTATTTTGTAGCGGGGGATCCAAGAGTAACTATGACTTGTGGCTCGATAATTGCAATCTGTTTTTTCAAGAATGCACCGCATTCTTCAACCTCACTTGGTAGGGGAGTTCGGTTGTCAGGTGGTCTACTTTTTAGAGCGTTCGCTATGTAGACATCTTCGCGTTTAAGTCCCATCGCTTCGATGATTTGATTTAGTTTTTGCCCAGCGGGACCAACAAAAGGAATTCCTTGAGTATCTTCTTCAGCACCAGGAGCTTCACCAATGAACATGAGGGAGGCATCTGGATTTCCTGTCCCAAAGACAGTATTTTTATATCCAATTGCTTTCGTGCAATGTGGGCAAGAGGCGTCATGATTCTCCTTCAGTTTCTCAAGCATTTCCCCTTTACCGCTTGGATGTTCGTTCACCATGTTATTGCCCACTGGAAGAAAGTCGACCCCCATGAGTTTACTTGTCTGAAGATGAAGTTGAGCGGTGTCAAAATCCATGGTTCGTATTTTAACCACGCTCTACAATCAGTGTGACTGGGCCATCGTTAATGAGTTCAATCTGCATCATTGCTCCAAACACTCCGGTTTGAACAGGTATCTCGTGCACGGTTTTCAATAATTCTCCAACATGTGAAACCATTGGCTCTGCAATCTCGGGGTCGGCTGCATTGATAAAACTAGGGCGATTTCCTTTTGAGCAGTCACCTGCTAAAGTAAATTGGCTGATTAGTAACAATTCACCATTATTATCATTCAAAGATGAATTCATTTTCCCTTGTTCATCACGAAAGATACGCAAGTTTGCGAGTTTGTTTGCCATCCAAGTTGCCTGTGATTCTTGGTCGCCTTTTTCAACTCCAAGAAACACACACAAACCAGTACCGATAGAAGCCTTGTATGAAGGATTCTCCACAATTACAGTTGCTTTTGTAACACGTTGAACTATGGCTTTCATATTGAAGCATTGTGTCATTTTTTATTGGGATGTGTGAAAAAAAGAACCCGCTGAGTTAAAACAGACGGGTTCAGTGTGTGGGGGGTATGGTTAATTGAATGTTCGCAAAAATTAATGTACTGGTTCCGTAAAAACTGGTATTTGAGTTGGGGTCAGACTCCTTTTTTGGGGTCAGACTCCTTTTTTTGGGGTCAGACTCCT
>CAZLCM010000106.1:0-3650 GCA_964558055.1 uncultured Isosphaeraceae bacterium
GTGATAATCAAGTTGCTTGTAACGGTGATGCAGATGGTGGAAATAACTGTCAGTCATATTACTCAGCAATCGACTACGACGTAACTGCTGGAAACTCCTATTACATACGCATAGGCGGCTGGCAAGGTGCAACCGGCGAAGGTACGCTCACAATCGAGTAGATTCACAACAGTTAATTAGTTTAAATACTGTGGCAGGCACAATTGTGCCTGCCACTTTTTTTATATTAGTTTTTTTGGAGAGATAATTAGATTTGCCGTAAGTAAGCCAGCAACAAGCCCACCTGCAATAGTGAATACAGTAACAATAAGACCTATATTGTAAGTTGTTGTTTCAAACAGTTGTTCTACACTTTGGAATCCTATTCCGCCGGGTACTAAAATCATAATTCCGGGGACAATTAATGTTGCTGCTGGCGCATCTATAATACGCCGGTATAGATTGCCAGCAATTCCTACTGCGAAGGCACCAAGTGAAACTCCCAACACTGCACCAAGTTCTTCACTGCTTTCTCTTGCGACAATGAAACCGAGTGTGCCGGTAGCGATTATCCAAACTACATCCTTTACTTTTGCACTAAACAAAATTGATAGAGCAATTCCTGATAAAACTAGGGCAGGGAACAAAGTCCATTGTGGAAGTGGCAGCGCTATTCCAGTATCAGCAATCGGAAGAGCAGACGCTACTGTTTCACCGATTATGGAACCAATCGTAAGTGCGACAAAACCCATAAGAGCAAGCATTAGACGTGCTGAGCCAGAGGCAAGGTTTCTTGTTGCTAGTTCATTGATTGCAAGTGTTGTTGTAAGTCCAGGAAGTAGGACAACTAGAGATGCCAGCACAACAATAGCTGGCTGAAGATTGGGAAGAAAGATTGTCATAGTCCAAGCAAAGAAAGTTGCGATGCAAGCCGCAAGCAAGTCAGCAAGCGGTGCTCTGTCTGGTTTGTGCATTGGGATTAACATAATAAAGCCCACTAATAACCCAGCAAACATTGCCACTATGATTTCGCTGATTCCCCCGCCGAAGAAACGAGAAGCTGCTGCTCCTGCAAAGCAATAGCCACATAGTGTCCCCCATATCCCCCAGCCAGAGGGAGATGTTTGGATAGTTTTTAGTTCTTCGATTAGCTCTTCTGGATTGATGTCCTCTTGAAGTATGTCTTCAAGGAGATCGTCAACTTTATTTAACAGAGCAAGATTGATAAAGCCAGGGTCAACACGAATAATCGCAGTTCGCATTTCTTCTGGAGACCCAAATGAAAGCATGATAGATGTCGGAACTGAAAAGACAGATACCGAAATGCCTAGGGCACGCCCTGCTTCTTTGACGGTGTTTTCTAATCGGTGAGCAGGCGTTCCAAGCAAGTGCAAGGTTTTCGCGAATTCAATAATCAATTGAATCCTAACTTTTGTTTCACTATTTGTCATTTACTAAGGTTCTTTTAAAAGCAGTTTTAATTACTGGCGTGTAAATCTCTTTAGTTATATCAAGCAACTCAAAAGTAAATTGCGAATCATCAATAGATTTAAAGCGATATAAACAGGGTTTGTCACGTTCACCATTCATCCAATGGTCGATTGTTCCATGCAAAGATAAGATAGATCCACTTTCATCTAGTGAGCCATTAGCAAAACGCATTGAAGTATTTAAATCATCAATGAATGTTGAACAGAACAAGTTTTTGAAATTGTCGAACCCAATAGTTGTACGGCTAACGTATGGAACTCCTGCAATAGTTCCGGAACTCAACCCATCAAGAAATCTACCACCTAGAATCATTTTAAACGTCGCAGTTCCATTTTCATTTGGTAAACCAAGTGCAGATGTGCTGGTCTCCCATTCACCTACAAACCGCTGGAGGAAAGCATGTTTTTCATTTGTTGCTGCTAATTCCTCGCCTAATTTCTGCATCCTAGCGAGAGTTTCACCTGGAACTTCGTTTTGTGATGTGCCCGTGGAATAAAATGCTGTGAGAGATATGGCTACAGCAGTGAAAAGTACAAATGGCTTTAGTCTATTCATGTCCGCTTCCTTTGCAATAAATATGAGTATGGTACAATCGCTTAGATGAAATCAGTACTTATACCTAGTTGTCTTTTTATTAGTTTCCTTTTTAGTTGTGAGCAAGGTGAACAAAACGATGCCACTGCTCACGCTGTCGATCAGGCACTCCCAGTTACTCCGGTTACTCCAGTTGAACCTAGCAAACAACCTGCAAGTACGCAATCTAGAGGAGCGGATATTTCTCTTGAATGGACAGAACGTGATTTTGGCACTATTTGGGATTTTGAGACTGTTACAACAACCTTTCCTTTTACTAATACTGGATCTAAAACACTTGTGTTAAGTCGCCTTCAGGCCGGATGTGGATGTACTACTCCTATTGCAGACAAGACAATTTTGCAGCCAGGTGAAAGTGGAACTATAACGGTGACTTTTGACCCAAAAGGGAAAAGTAAAAAACAAGATAAAAAAGTTACCATCTTTTCTAACTCAGTTAAAAATCCTGAAATGGCATTTTGGATTCGTTCCCACGTTCGCACTTTCGTAGATGTAAAAAACAAATTCTTATCTCTAAATGAAATGACCTTGGGTGATCCTCACTACGTTGAATTTGATTTTTTCCCTGTTGATCCGAATTTTACAATTACTTCTATGACTGGCACTGGCAAGCACGGCCAATATGTTTCCGGAGAAGAATTAGAAGTTTCAGAGGGTAGCCCAAGACGAATTAGAATTACAGTTGATCCTAAAAGACCTTGGGGGGCTTTTCATAGCCAGTTAAAAGTAAATGGATATGGAGAAACGGAAGAAGGCAAAAGAATAGATCATTCTTTTACGGTATTTGCAAACGGCAAGTCATTTGGGAAAATTAAATCTGACAAACACATCATCAGTATTGGTACTAAAAAACAGGGCGAATCCTATCATTCGCGCTCACGGATTTACCGCCCAGATGGAGAACCATTCAACGTACTCAATTCTGATGTGCTTCAGCCAACAGTATCTGGGATTAATGCAACAACTGTCCCTAATCTTGATGGTTCTTACGACATAATTGTTTCTGGAACACTTCCACCATCACACAAAGGCCCGATTAACGCAGAACTTATGATTCAAACGGATGTCACTGACGAAGAAATTCTTAAGTTTCGGATTACTGGCGTAGTGCCTAAAAGATAGTTATATGCAAGACAAGTGGCATCAAAGGTTTCTATCTCTTGCTGACTCTATTGCTGCTTGGAGTAAAGATCCTTCAAGGGGTGTTGGTGCAGTAATTGTTTCCCCTATGAGGCAAGTACTATCTACTGGCTATAACGGACTACCTAGGGGATTTGAAGACCAAACGGAGCGATTGCAACGTCCTATTAAATATGATTTGATAGTTCACGCGGAAATGAATGCGATTGTCCAATGTGCTCGAAACGGAGTTTCACCTGTTGGAGCAACTTTGTATTCTTCTTTTAGCCCTTGTATTAGTTGTTCTCTTGCAATAGTTCAGGCAGGTATTATCAGAGTAGTTACAAAAGACATTTCGGAAGGCGATGAACACTGGAATGATTCAATAGAGAAAAGTTTAATACTCTTTGATGAAGTTGGAATTGAATTTATCACTTTAGATGGTTTAACGTTATGAAATCATGCTG
>CAZLCM010000107.1:0-3578 GCA_964558055.1 uncultured Isosphaeraceae bacterium
ATCGTATGCTGTTTCTGTTGCTACTGTAGACATCGTTTATCTCCTTCAATCCCTACATGGTAACGACAGCGAGCCGCCAATTGGCGGCTCGCTGAGTTAATCAAATCAAAATATTAGTCCTTTGATGTACGCTCTTCTAGATAAGCAAGGATAGCAGGTCCTTCATCGTCGTCACGCAATTTAGCGAGATCAGCCGCCTTTTTGCCTGATGCGTCTTTAGCATTCACATCAGCTCCGGCTTCAACGAGCAATTTAATCTTATCAAAGGAAACGTTGGAATTCTGAGCACCAATGTGCAACGCTGTAGATTTTTGTTTATCAATATCGTTCACATTTGCACCAGCATCTAGAAGCAGAGCAACGCCATCTGTTTTGCCTGTTCTAACTGCGTGCATAAGCGGTGATCGGCTCTCTGCGGTATCAACTACGTTCACTTCTGCGTCTGCACCAAGTAATATTTCAACTGATTTAACATCGCCGAAACCAGCCGCCCAAAGCAGTGGTGTATAACCAAGAACCGTGTCAACAGTATTCGCATCAGCTCCTGCATCTATGAGTACTTGAACACCATCAGATGTACCAAATCCTGCAGCCCAAGAGAGTGGTGTGTTACCAAGACGATCTCTTGCCTGAATATCAGCACCAGCATCGATGAGTATTTGAATGGTCTCTGGATTCTTAGAGCGGGCCGCGTACATTAACGGGGTTCTGTTGACTCTATCTACTCGTTCAACTTGAGCACCTAATTCTAACAAACCAGTAGTTGTCTCTGCATCACCTGCTTCGACTGCTGCGCTAAGTAAAGTAACTCCGCCTTTGTCTGTTGCATTGAATTTACCTAAACCACTTTCAATATATTCAAGAACTTTCTTGCCACGCCCACCTTTTATGTATCTTGTTAGTTGGTCACCGGTGAGTGGCTTGCTTGGATCTTTTGTTGGCAATTCTCCACCAGCACGACGGTCAGTAATAATTTTATTTAACCGTTGTCGCTGTTCTGCAGACAAACGAACGTTTGTTGTGATTTCTTTGCAGAGTGGGTGGTCAAGACGAATGGTAACTTTTGTTGTCCGAACAACATCCCAAAATGCGTCCCAGTCGAGTAATAGTTCTTGAGATGCTGAGGACTCTGTCGGAAGTTCCGCGATCGCTGGCAAAATAGAAGTCACTTTAAAAGGTTGTTCGTCTAGTGACGTTAATGTTACTTTGGTCGTACCGGTCTCTTCATTAATAGTAATTGGGTCAACGTCAAGAGAAACGTATGAAATCGTTTCCGCAACAACCGGGAGGCGAACTGCGGGGTAACCATCGATTGTAAACGTCACCGTCTTGGACAATTTACGTGCTTTACCTTTGCCATTCATCGTCACACTAATATCAGTTGACTCACCGGGTTGAAGAACTGTTCCGTTCTTGAAATCAGATGTTGTACAACCACAACTTGCCTTTGCTCTTGTAATTGTCACTGGTTCATCTCCAGTATTTTTCAGAGAAACCGAGCCGGTTCTCTTTTCGCTTGTTGAAAATTTACCCAAGTCCAAGGTTTCAGGAATTGCAACAATAACTTGGTCTTTCAATGTTGTAGGATCTGATGGTGGAGGGTTCTCTTTTCTTGCTTGACCACTTGATAAACTTGAAGGTGGTTTTACTGATTGTGAATTTGCATTTTCACCCTTTCTTGCTTTGTCTTTTGAAGGTGAAGAATGGTCATGAGAAGAATGATCATGGGAATGGTCGTGCGAAGAATGGTCATCTTGGAATAGTGCTGACTTTGACTCTTCTTCCGTTGCTTTATTATCTGAAGTAGTTTGCCCTGCGCTTAGTTCAATGGATTTATCTGAAACAGCGGGTGTTTCTACTTCTTGATTGGCCTCCCCGTTTGGCTGTTCACAGCCAATCACAAGGGCTGACAACGCTAGAGTGAGAAGAGTGGGTAATTTGTTTGTCTTAATTTTCATATCTGTCCTTCCGAGCAACTCCTATAAATGTTCCCAAAAAAGGTGAATTGTGCATTGTAAACGAACACCGCTCAAGGGCAAGCGGTGATACGGTATAACGCGATTGTGGGTAAAATATTGCCAAGTATGCAATCATATAGAGCCCTTTGACGGTTCAATAACGCTATCTACACCACTTGGAGTCAATAATGCCATTCTCGGACCTTCCAGAACACCTTTTCATGCCTGCACTTCGCCAATTTCAAGCGTGGCCAGTGAAAAAAGATGATATGCAACTCATCGCATTGCGTGATCCTTTCATGCTAACCAACGAGTCAATCGCAATTCCTCCACAGGTGTTCGCAGCGGTAAAGATGATCGATGGCAATTCGACTCTTGAGGAGATAACTGTCAAAACAAAAGCAAAACCTGAAGCCCTTATAGAATTGGTTAAAAAACTCGATAGTATTGGTCTTCTTTGGGGACCAACAGCAAAAAAACTCGAAGAAGAGGCGATAACAAGATTAAAGGAACGGGGATCTTTTCCGATTAGATCAAGCGGGTCATTGGGAGATACTCGTGAGGTCTGTAGTGGACGTTTAGAAAAATGGTTCTCAGAAATAGAAGATCCAGAGTTTGAACAAGAGATAAAGGCAATTGTTGCACCTCATCTTGACTATGAACGAGGTTGGCCAAATTACGCATCCGCTTATTATCCTTGGAAAAACAATAATAACCCAGACAGGATTGTTATCCTTGGAACAAACCACTTTGGCGCTGGGGATGGGGTTGTGCTTTCTACTATTGGTTTCAGTTCACCTCTGGGAACTTGCCCAGTTGATGAGCAAGTAATTGCCAAACTTGTCGAAACATTCGGCGATGCAATTACAACCGATCTAATCGATCATTCAGCAGAACATTCCATCGAATTACAACTTCCTTGGTTTCAATATTGCTTTGGTGATGTTCCAGTCGTTGCAGCACTAATTCCAAGCCCACTAACAGATATGATTGAAGATGACGGAAAACGAACTACTACAGAGGAGTTCACAATAGAACTCAAACGAATCCTTGGTGAAGTTGGTGGGACAACGTACTATGTTGCTTCTGCTGATTTGAGCCATGTAGGGCAGCAATTTGGCGAGCCCCGACCAGTCGACGATCAACGTAAATTCGACGTCGAACGACACGATCGTGAAATGTTGTCCAAATATATCGAAAATGATTCAGAAGAATTTGTATCTGCGATGAAGTGGAACAACAATGCAACGCAGTGGTGTTCGATTGGAAACATGTCCGCACTGCTAAAATTAGTTGATCCTGAACAAATCGAATTGGTTGACTACCGGCAAGCATGTGATTCCAAGGGTATTGCGCTCGTTTCTTCATGCTCTATGGCATTGCTCTGAGCCAGAATAGGCACTCCCCCAACTAACCTGACCCCAAAAAGGAGTCTGACCCCAAAAAGGAGTCTGACCCCAAAGGAGTCTGACCCCAAAAAGGAGTCTGACCCCAAAAAGGAGTCTGACCCCAAAAAAGGAGTCTGACCCCAAAGGAGTCTGACCCCAAAAAGGAGTCTGACCCCAAAAAAAGGAGTCTGACCCCAACTCAAATACCAGTTTTTACGGAACCAGTACATTA
>CAZLCM010000108.1:0-3561 GCA_964558055.1 uncultured Isosphaeraceae bacterium
TCCAATATTCACCACTTGCTGAGCTATAGTCCGGAATAGAAATTCTCTTTTCAGCAGTAGATGGATGGTGAATACCGGCTCCAACACCACCTGTGTTTGAAGAACGTGACCAGCCAGACCATGAGACACCCCAACTTGCATTTGGAATTGATGAGAGTTCCGTCAACGTAAAGTCGGTGTAGCTCCTTGTTGCTCTCATCGTTGAACCAGAAGTAAATTGGCTGTAATTACCGTTACCAT
Source organism: uncultured Isosphaeraceae bacterium (assembly GCA_964558055.1). Taxonomy (GTDB): domain Bacteria; phylum Planctomycetota; class Phycisphaerae; order Phycisphaerales; family SM1A02. Next base: position 241 of record CAZLCM010000108.1, read on the forward strand.
TTCCCCCACTATCGCCGCTTCCGGGCGTTCTACAGTAACTGTTTTGGTGATTCCAATACACAACAATAGATGCATCAGAACTACTCGTCACGCCACAGTGATTTGCTGTTAAAAAGTATGGTGTCTGATCTTGCGCGGTATTGTTAATCATTGCGCCAGTACAAGTCCAATACCCACTGAGGGTATACACGCCAACCGATGGGATTTCATTCCACCAGTCGTCGCCTTGCGAGCACACTACGTCGATGTTGCACGAGCCAGAGCCGCCTCTTTCGTCTGTATCTTTAAAACCACGGTAGCCAGCGTTAATTGAAGTCAATTCGATATTCTGCGAAACAAATCGTTTGTCACGCCGATCAACGACGATTTCGATAACGGCTTGGTTGGACGGAATGATTGGCGTCCACAGTTCACCATGTTCTTTGTTATCTTCTGATGTAAATGAACGTATTTGTATTTCTGCAGTTTCGTCCATAACAATCATCGATCCACCCTCTGGCATGTGGTACCGACCAAAACCTAGGTTCATTGAGAGTGCATTGTCACAAAACACTCGGTACGTCCAGCGCATTTTGTTTTCAGGTAAACGTTCCCAAATTCCATCTTTAGCTGGTGTAATCGAAGTTCCACTTGGTTGTGCAAATCTAAGGGGCAGCCCAGCTTTTTCACGATTAACATCTTCTGCAAAAAGTTTTGCGTAATCAATTGACTCAACAACCTTCACGGGAATTACATCAAGTGGAAGTCGTTCCGTTGTCAGTGTTGCAGACGTGCAAATTGTTGATAGTAAAATAGCGTTAAACATTTTTTCTCCAATACATTAATCGATAAACCAGACCTGAAGTGTATGTCTTAATGTTCGCGAGACCAACTAAAAAGTTACAAATCTCTAAAAAAACTGCGTGAATTCCGTTTATGAGGGGCGAAGTGGGTCTTTACGATACAGTTTTGTATTCAACGACCACAAACGTTCAGTAAATGCCTCATCGCCAACGGCAGTTTTTACCCACGGTCTTGCATTATCAAGGGCTGTTTGTGTGTGCGCGTCAAGGTTATCGAGTTGGGAAACAAATATTGCCTCGGGTGTCGCTGGCAACTTCACTGCACCGTGTTCAAGTTGTCCATGATGGCTTAAGACAATGTGTTGCAACACCGTAATGAACCCATCCGGCAAAGGAGAACCGAGTTTCTCTTCGGCGACTTTTGCTTTGTCTTCTAGCCACATTGCTCCGCGAGCAATATGTCCAATCAAGTTTCCTTCTCTCGTATACTCAAAGCCACGATCCCAACGAAGTTCTTCTACTTTAGCCATGTCATGAATAAAAAGTGCAATCAAAATGATATCGCGATTTAATCGTGGATAATTTGGAAGCATACCATCAGCAAGTTTCATCAACTGCAACGTATGCTCAAGCAAACCACCAATCCAAGCGTGATGTATTTGCATGGCTGCTGGCGCAACTCGAAAATCTTCCATCAGTTTCGAATCATCAAGGTATGCGGCTCCGAGTGCTTTGGCTGCAGGATGTTCAAGTGAATCTATCAAGTTCGTAACTTCTGAAAACATTTCATCAATATTTTTGCGAGTGCTTGGTAGAAGGCCGGTTAACTCTTCCGTCGTTGGTTCATGCATCCAAATATCAGTGATTTTGATTTGCAACTTCTCTTGGTACATTTCCTGTTCGCCTTCGATACCAACAAATCCCGATGCAGTAATATCCGACATAGTATTTGGATCAAAGCGCCATCTTCTGCCAATAGCTTCTCCCGTTGCATCACGAAGTAAACACTTCAGGAACGGTTCACCATTTCTAGTTGTTCCCACTTGTGGATTCACAAGAGAATACACGCCGTGCACAAATCCTTGTCCCGTCATCTCCGATACTTTTGTTGAACTCATGCGCGTAGTGTAGCAATTTCAACGTGATTTCGACGTGACTGTCACACTGCAAACACACTTAACAACTCGATAATGGGACACCCACAGCAAGGACGTTTCGATGTGACACTCACATCGAGATCGCACTAGGGATTCGCTCAAGTAAGTCAGTAGCGAGCATCCCTGTATTTCCGTGTTCCTTAGCAAATGACTCACCTGCAAGCGCGTGTACCCTCGCACCTAAGACAGCGGCATCAAACAAGTGTTCGGTACAATTCATTCCATATTGTGAAAGTAAACCAGCAATTATTCCTGTCAATACGTCGCCGGTTCCGCCTGTTGCAAGTACGACACTCCCTCCTTCTTCTCTTTCCGTTCTCACTCCATCAGAAATTTCCGTCACATCACTTTTTAAAACAACAATGCAGCCGTACGATTGTGCTAATGCTTGTGGTGTAAATTCTTTGATTCCCATTGCGCCCGCTAGACGCTTATACTCGCCAATATGTGGTGTCATAATCGTTGGCGCTCTCAATTCCAGTTGACCCGAAGGTAGTTTCGCAAGGGAATTCAATCCATCTGCATCAAGAATAATCGGCCTATCTTCACGAGATAACAAAGTTGCAATAATTTGTTGTTGCGGCCACTCGCTTCCAAAGCCCGGCCCGATCGCAATACACCTACATCCAACGGCGTGCCTATCAATTGCCTCTATCGCAGCACTTGGAATGAGCCTGCCGACTTCATCCACTGGCAATTCAATTCCAGTTGCAACAGGAGCCATTGATAAACCGGTTTGTAAAAGTTGCTGAGGCATTGCAAGCATTACCTTTCCACAACCACTTCGCATAGCAGCGTTTGCTGCCATTGTTGGCGCTCCAATCATGACAGCACCGTCTTCACTTCGTTGTCCACCAATCACGCAAACACTTCCAAAAGTTCCCTTATGTCCATCTTCAGCGCGAATTGGAAGTTGTATTTTCATTCTTCGTCAACTATTTCGACTTCGAGGTTCCCTATTGTTGCAATGAGACTACTCATTTCTGTGCCAAAATCCTCATCAGATAATGCAGAAGTTATTGTTGCAATATGGCCAACGCTATAGGGGGAGTCGAGGGTCGCATCAAGATCAACCCATTTTCCATCTATCAATGCCTGCGACCACATGTGCCAACCAAATACACCATTTGGACCGCCGAAATTCGGAACATAGACCATGCCCATAACACCCCTTGAAGGAATATCTGCTGCCCGCAAAACACCACAAAGAAGAACAGCGTGTTCACTACAATCGCCTTCTTTGCTCCTAGCGGTTTGAGAAGCAGAAGCAAACGCGGTTGACATATTCTTTTCATTGATGTGTTTGCTAACTTTTGTTCTAAGTGCAAGCGCTTGGTCTGACGTGCTAGCCCCTTCTGGCAAACTCGCAAGCGCATCCTTTG
>CAZLCM010000109.1:0-3527 GCA_964558055.1 uncultured Isosphaeraceae bacterium
CGAGATGTGGTGAACGAGCTCTAGATAATTTCCACCGCATTGTCAGTGCAAACCCCGCAACAGCAGCAAGTGGCCACAGCAATCCAGTAACAGGAATTCCAGTTGGTAGTAACGAACCCGTTGTTGCTAAAGAACCGCTCATAAGCACAATTGACCAGAAAACCCAACCTAGGAAAACACCAATCCACCCACGAATCGACAATCGTGGCCGTTTATTTTCTAAATGATAAATGGATATCGAACAAACCATTGCATGGGTCATCACCATCCAAACAGGGAGAGTAAATGTTAACTCGACATTTGCAATCAACATATGAGAGGCATATATCAACCCAACAGATACAAGACCAACGGCTGGGATGTGTTTCCCAACAACGTTGTAAAACAAAATACACGCAGCGGTTAAAAGTCCAATCCTTACCGGCCAAGCACCGAGAAATGAAGCGGCAAGTAACGCAATTAACAACGAACTCACCATTAAAACAACGGCTTGAGCAATAGGAACCCAGCCGCTTGGGATTGGTCTACTTGGGTGAAATGTACTGTCGTGGCGAGCATCTATCGAGTCGTTCAAAGCGGCAGCAAAACCACACGTTCCAATTGCAATCACGGCTGTTGCTATCAGGGAAGACCACCAAGGTAGAAGATAGACCTCTGTACCAACGTAACTTGTATCATATTTTGTAATCACCAAAACGAGCCAAATATCCGCAATGGCTCCAATTGCTACGCTGAACCTAGTTAGTTTAAGCGCTGCGATTAGTTGTTTTGCTGGTAATGACATACGTACATCGTAACGTGGCGTGGCAATGATGCGTGCTCTGGTTTAACATACTCAATCTGATGCAATCTCATTCTACAAATACTTATGACAGCAAAGATATGCAAATTGCCATTCTTGTGAGTTCGTACCACGAAGAAATCACAAATAAACTAGCCCAAGGAGCGGTTTCCGCATTCCTCGATTCAGGTGGTGAAGATGATAATTACAAAATCATAGAAGTAGCAGGAGCATGGGAGTTACCAGTCGTTGCAAAAAAAATATCCACGCTAGGAAATTTTGACGCGATAGTAGCCCTCGGATGCATAATCACCGGAGAAACTACTCACGATAAAGTCATCGCAAATGGAATCGCAAACGGCTTAATGAAAGTTTCATTGGACTGGGGTCATCCTGTTTCAATGGGAGTTCTTACTTGCCAATCCATTGAGCAGGCAAAGGAAAGAGCCGGCGGAAACTGCGGAAACAAAGGGATTGAAGCGATGCAAGCAGCAATTCAAACTGAAACATCGTTAAGAGAACAGCATGCCAAATAGTAGAACGTTAAGAGAACAAGTCATCCAACTACTCTGTCAATTTGACGTCGGAAATGAAGACGTTGCCTTTATTACAGAAAACGATTTCGATGATGATACAGGTAAGACAAATGAACCAAACCAAAAAGCTCTGAAACTTGCAAGAGAAATTTGGGAAGACAGGTTAGCAGGAGACGCTCACATTGAACAATTCACTCCGGAATGGCCTTTGCACAGACAACCACTCATAGATAGAAACATCCTCCGATTAGCGAGATATGAAATTGTAAATGGGTCTACTCCCCCAATTGTTGCCATTGACGAAGCAATTGAAATAGCAGGAACTTTCTCAACTGAAAAATCTGCTTCGTTTGTTAATGGTGTCCTTGATACTATATTCCATGATAAAACCCACTCTTCACAAGAGCATGAAGCAAAAACAGAGGAAGATTAAATGGGCTTGTTCAGCAGTACCATTTCAGCAATTAGAGGCGGGCTTTCTAAAACTCGTTCAACTCTTGCAGCACCACTGGCTACTCTTCGTGGTCGAGTTATCGACAACCAGACGATAGACGAACTTGAACATTTACTTCTTTCTTCAGACGTAGGGGTTACAACCACCGATGCAATCGTCAACGATTTGCGAAGTGAAGTGGCTAGTGGAGCTTTAAAAGATAGGGACATTATCGAACTTCTCCGAGATAGACTCGTTGCACGCCTTCAAGGCAAGAGTAGAGCAATAGCAACCGCAAAACAATCTCCAACCGTTATCTTGGTTGCAGGTGTAAACGGTGTTGGCAAGACAACGAGCGTTGCAAAAATTGGACACGAACTCAAAAACGAAGGGCGAAGCGTTCTCCTTGCAGCAGCAGACACTTTTCGCGCAGGTGCTGTCTCTCAACTTACAACTTGGGCAGACCGACTCGGTATCGAAATCGTCAAGGGAGAACAAGGGTCTGATCCTGCTGCTGTGACTTTTGATGCTGCTGCTGCTGCAGTTGCAAGAGGGACAGATGTGCTGCTCATTGATACTGCAGGGAGGTTACACACACAAGAACCTCTAATGCGTCAACTTGAAAAAATACAACAGGTTACAACGAAAAAAATAGAGAACGCGCCTCATGAAGTGTTGTTAGTTCTTGATGCGACTCAGGGACAAAACACACTTTCTCAAGCAAAAAAATTCGCCGAATCAATCGGCGTTACTGGAATATTTCTTTCAAAACTAGATGGAACTGCTCGTGGTGGTATAGTTTTTGCCATCGAAGATGAAACAGGAATCCCAGTCAAACTCATTGGTATTGGTGAAAGACCAGAAGACGTTGAGCCTTTTGACCCTGATGCATTTGTAGAGGCATTGATTGAAATCGCAAGATAGCAAATTTTAGACCCGAAAGTTGGCTTAACGGGTATCATCCTCATCACGTGTTACGGTCATATTGCATCCTAATCATACTCACGCTTTCCACCGCTGCTAGCGCGATTGGGTTCAATCAAGATAGTCAAGTACCTATAAGAGGTGACCGGCTCTCAGGAGTCGTTTTACCAGTAAGACCTCGTGCTTCTGACATAACTCTAAGCGCACTTAGAGCAGATGCTTGGACGGTTGATGATACAAAACGCCTACTGTTGAGTAACAACGTTAGCATCTCAATCGGTTCGTATATTTTTGACGCAGATCAAGCCGTGCTATGGATAAACCGAATGCCCACGGACGCCGGTGTTGTAACACAAACAGCAATTTACTTACCTAAATTTGCAAAATCAGCAAAACTCGGTGGTCTAAGCGCTGAGGGTGAAAACCTTTTTGTCGTTGGAAGCACCTTTGGAAATGTATCTCTGGATGTCGCATATCTGTCACCAAAAAAACCTTCATCCCAATCTTCTTTGCTGTTGAAAGCGAAGAATCGACTTGTTGATTATGTACACAACTTAGAGACAAATCCACAACAACTAACTTCATATCCACAAATTGATTCTGCACCAAACCCGAAAATAGTTAAGAGTGATATTACATTAGATGCACCTAAAATTTCGAACCCTCAACCATGGTTACAACCAAAATCAGGGCTTCTATCTTTGTCTGCTGAATTTGTTGAACTCCAACCCGGAAATGATGAAAACATAGTTACTCTCACTGGTGATGTTAACATCAAAGTCCAATCATCAAACTCGGTAAACGATATGCATTTAAGTGCTGCTCGAGGCATCCTCTTCCTTGATGCGGGAAG
>CAZLCM010000110.1:0-3022 GCA_964558055.1 uncultured Isosphaeraceae bacterium
AATCAAACAAAAAGTACTTGTAGCGAGAGGTGTTGCCGAAAATCCTGAAGGTGCTACCGAAAAAGTAGATACAGAAAACGCATTAGATTAAAACAAGAGCAGGAAACGACCCGCGGGATAGTTTTTGGTTTAGGAACTGAGAGCCAAATTCTTATCTCCGTGCCTCGGTGCCTCTGTGGCAAAAAAAGTATTGGAAAATCGCCGCTGAGTGGCTGTTGAGAAACGACCCGCGGGATAGTTTTACTTGCCCATCTTGCGAATAAATGCTGTATTGTGCGTCAAGATGCTGTGTGCCGCAAAACAAAACCCAAGAAGATTGCGTGGGCTTTCTGCGCTTCTCGTTGCACAATTCATGGGTGCTGCGAATGATAATATCCTAAAGACCTTGCTTGGTTTTGCTGTCGTTCGTGGAATGTGGGAAGGAAAACTTGGAGAAGGGGGTCAAGGTCTTATTGCTCTTTGTTTGTTCGTGCCGTTTATCTTATTCTCGGGTTGGGCTGGACCACTTGCAGACAGGTATTCAAAGCGTTCAATCTCAGTTTTTATGAAATGGATAGAGGTACCACTTGCGATATTGGCTGGGGCAGGGTTTATTACTGCTAACTTTTGGCTTGCTGCAATAGCAATGTTGTTACTTGCAACCCAATCGACTTTCTTTAGTCCTGCAAAGTATGGAATGATTCCTGAAATTGTCCCCAAAGCAAACATAAGTAGGGCGAACGGTATTCTAAATATGGCAACGAACGCCGCAATTATCTTTGGCATGTTGGTGGCTGGAATTGTTAGCGACAACCTCCAACAACATAGCCACGCAGTGATTGGAACTTGGTTACCAGGGATTGTGCTTACACTTGTTTCGGTTTTTGGACTATTTGCAATAGTATGGTTGCCGAAATTAAAAGCGATGGAGCCATTGATGACTTTGCCATCAAATCCATTCAAAACATACGTTGAAACTGGAAAAGATATGTCCGGTTCATTACTAATGAGAGTTGCAATTGCTTGGGCGTTTTTCTATTTACTTGCAACAATTGTTCTACTAATTGTGACTGAACTTGGCTCTGTCCTGAAAGTAGACGACACAAGGGTGTCATATCTTCTTGCATCTATTGGAATTTCTGTTGGTTTTGGTTCATTAATTGCAGGGTTTCTATCTCGAGGAAAAATTAGAGTGATACTGTCAAAGTACGCTGCCCTTGGGATGGCGTTTGCTATGTTTCAGATTGGCTTGGCACCTGTTTCCTATTGGTCAACGCTTCTTTGCCTGACGTTCCTAGGATTGTGTGCGGGGCTGTATGCAGTCCCACTTCAATCCCTCATGCAAATGCTTCCCTCTCCAGCGCACCGTGGCCGAGTCCTTGCTACTTCTAATGCTATTTCGTTTTTATTTATGGCAGTTGGCTCACTTCTTTTCTGGTTAGTTCGCCCATGGTTTGGATCTAACCCGTATTACATTTTCGTTGCCTGTGGTGTAATTGCTGTTTTTGCTTGGCTGATTACTATTACAATACGAAACAATGAACTTAGATAGTATTTATCTTGATAACAACGCGACGACGAAACCACTTCCTTCAGTAACTGAAGCGGTATTGTTCTCTATGGACAAACTATGGGGCAACCCATCAAGCATCCATCGTTTCGGTCAGGAAGCAAGGCAACAAATTGATTTAGCAAGAGAAGAGATTGCGAAACTAATCAACTCTTCACCATCTCAAATCACATTTACATCAGGAGGAACAGAATCTGCAAACCTTGCGATTCGATCCGCTTGCGCAGCCAACCCAGATAGAAAAGTGCTAATCACAAGCCAAATTGAACACGCTGCTGTTGGGGAAATGATTGACCTCCTCGCGGAAGATGGCATGGAAGTGATTCGACTTCACAATGACGGGGATGGCGTTGTTTGTATGAAGCACTTAGAAAAGGTCTTGCAAGAAAGGTCAAATGAAATCGCTGTGGTTTCATTGATGTGGTGCAACAATGAGACGGGCGTTATCGAACCAATAGAAAGAGCAGTGGAACTATGCCACGCAAATGATGTGCTAATACATAGTGATGGAACTCAGTGGGTGGCTAAGATGCCAGTTGATATTCAAAAAGTTCCAATTGATTTTCTTTCCTTTGCCGCGCACAAGTTTCATGGCCCAAAAGGAATTGGCGCACTCTATGCACGAACTGGTTTAACAATTGCTCCGATTGTTACTGGTGGCCAACAAGAACGTGGACGTCGTGGTGGCACAGAGAACGTGCCATCTATTTTGGGCTTTGGTGTAGCAGCAAAAGAAGCTAGGGATTGGCTTACCAATGAAAATATATCTGCGATGGAAAAGTTGCGTGATGCTTTTGAGAGCAAACTAAAAGAAGTTATACCATCTTCACATATTAATTCTCAAGGCGCAAAGCGAGCATGGACTACAACGTCAGTTTCATTTCCAAATGTGAAGGGGGAGTTGTTGTTACTAATGTTGTCAGAAAGAGGTGTTTGTGCTTCATCAGGTTCCGCATGTTCAAGCGGTGCTTCTGAAAACTCCAAAGTTATTGATGCACTCGAAACACCAGATGATGGAGAGTGGGGTGCCATTCGTTTTAGTTTTTCAAGAACAACAACACCCGAAGAGATTAGCAAAGCAGTTGACGCTATGGCTGATGTTTTTGCAACGCTCGACAGTATGGAATCCACAAGAGCAGTAAGTGCTACTTAATTCAGAGTGCACTATATCCAGATACACTACGTTCAGAGCATACCAGTTTCGCCCTGTTAGCTCAGTTGGCAGAGCAGCTGACTCTTAATCAGCGGGTCGCAGGTTCGAGTCCTGCACAGGGCATTCTTGAAAAAGAGGAAATCCTTCGGCTTCCCTCTTTTTCTGTGAATACCCTGTGTGTCGTGGCGAAGCCACGACTGCGTGATTTGCAAGGCAAATCCCGACATGCCTTCGGTCAGTTTTTCGGCTTCGCCTCAAAACAGAGCGAGTCCTGCACAGGGCATTCTTGAAAAAGAGGAAATCCTTCGGCTTCCCTCTTT
>CAZLCM010000110.1:3122-3504 GCA_964558055.1 uncultured Isosphaeraceae bacterium
CTTCGGTCAGTTTTTCGGCTTCGCCTCAAAACAGAGCGAGTCCTGCACAGGGCATAAAGAACTTACTTGCCGTGGGGACATTCATGATTTCACAGCTTGCGGTGAAATCATGGGTGTCCCCTTAACGAGCATTAGATATGTTAGGCTAGTGGCCTAGCGATGCAATAGTGACTGTCACTTTTAACAATTAACTAACCGCGGGTTAATAAAGGGTTAATCAATTGGGCAAGCAAACCTAACAAAAACCTATCAGAGGGGTGACAGTATGTCGTCAGTTGTGTAGACGATACTACTTTTGTGCCAATGAGGGCTCTTGTGGTGGGTGGCCTTTTACGGCGAAATTGATTAGGGATTGAAACAAGGAGAACAACAATGGTAATTC
>CAZLCM010000111.1:0-3421 GCA_964558055.1 uncultured Isosphaeraceae bacterium
TATCAATTTTACCGATTTTCGCTTTACCTTCGTAATCACCAGCAAGTTCATCAATTACCGGCCCAAGCATCTTGCAAGGTCCACACCACTCGGCCCAAAAGTCAACAAGGACTGGTTGGTCTGAGTTTAAAACTTCATCTTGAAAATTCGCATCGGTAAATTCTAGTGCCACGTGATTGTCTCCTACTTTCGTGGTTGTTTTTGGGTATTGTGAGTTTGGGATTGTAGCACTCGAGAGTGGGCTGAAACATCATGCACACGAAAAATCTGCGCTCCTTTGCTTGCCATCTCATTTGCTGCAAGTACAGACGCACTATCTCGCAAATTTGGTTTTTCAATACCAGAAGAGACCCCGATAAAACTTTTACGGCTCGCACCTATAAAAACTGGATAACCAAGTTCTGTAAAACGGTCAATCTCATCAATAATCTTCCAATTCTGATTTACACTCTTGCCGAAACCGAGCCCAGGATCAATAGCAATTGCTTTTTTAGGCACGCCTTGGGCTATTGCACTTGAGACACGTTCGAGCAGCCAATCGATTACATCTTGGACAATATCATCCGACTTTGGTTCTTTTGCGTAATCGTTGCTGTATTTATCCAGATTGGGTGGCAATCTCCGATGCATCAAAACTAAGCCAGTTCCCCTCGTTGCGGCAAGTCCAAACATGGAGCCATCTTCTTGTCCGGCAGATACATCATTTATTATTGACACTCCTGCATCTATTGCCTCTTTAGCGACTGAAGTAAGTGTGGTATCAATCGACAATAAAATATCACTCTTTTCTCGGATTCCCTTGATTACAGGTACGGTTCTTTTTATTTGTTCCAAGGAAGTAACCCTATTGGCTCCCGGTCTTGTCGACTCACCACCAATATCTATGATTGCTGCACCCTCGGACTCCATCTCGATTGCTCTTTGAACTGCTTCTGCTGATGTGGGATACGCTCCGCCATCACTAAAACTATCTGTAGTTACATTTAAAATACCAACAAGAACTGGTGAATCCAACGATAATGTCCGTTTTCCGCATTGCCAATTTGTAGCGATGTTGACCATGAACCAAGTAGAGTAATCGATGAAAGACCTTCTTATCAATAGTACAGTCCAGCATACTTTGCTGCTATTTGTTCCACTCATTTTTGCATGCATACTTAAGCAAACCAAGATTCGTGCTTGGGCTATGATTGGGGGAGTTGCTGGTGGTGTGATTCTAGGACCTGCTGTATTTGGCTCGACTGCCCCCGAATACTGGGAGGGTATTTTTCAAGGAGGTTCATTGGAGCACCAGAAAATCCTTCACCTAGAGAGACAGCAAGAAGCAGATATTCTCGCGGCTCAAAAGCTTGGAGTGGACGAGAACACCATCTTGCAGATGAAAGCTGACCATCATTTTGAATTGATGCAATTGGAAGAGGTTTGGAACATTGCAAAGTGGAAGGATCAACGAACGCTTAGGAATTACGCCATCTTACTCATTGTTGTTATTCTCTTAAATGGAAGCATGAGGTGCAGAGCAAAAGGAACGGCTCCACCGTTGATGTCACTTTCTGTTGGGGTTGGGGCGGCTCTTGTTCCTGCTGGGATAACATCCTTACTTCTACTCTGGTTTACTGATGCAAACTTGTTGTCAATATTAGCGCTCGGGTCCTGCCTTGCCGCTGGACCTTGGACGCTAGCAACTTGGGAACAAAAAGCAGCGGATGGTTCTGAAAAAAATGGAGCTCTGCTTATGCTGAGATGCGGTAGATTTGCTTGGTTAGTTGCGGGGGGAGTTGCAATTTACTCTGCTTGGCAAGCACAAGGCGTGATGTCATTGGTCTGGATGTTACCCCTACTACTTTTGCCAATCATTTGGATTGTTCCGCCAAAACAATGGCGATGGCTCACGATGTTTGTTGATTACGCTGCGATACCAAGTGTAATGGCGGCATCGCTAGTACTAATAAACCCCTTTGAAAACCTACAGTTTTGGCCAATACTCATCGTAATCCTTTTTTGCGCTGATGCTAGGTGGCTTGGAGGAATGGTTGGTCTTGGCATTCTTGGGGGTCGCAAGGGCAGCGATGCCATGCAACTTGCAATTCCGCTTGTTGATGCTGGTGTCTCACAACTCTGCATGGCTTCACTGCTGATCGGCGTTGGCGCTCTTCCTGCCACATTTGCCGTTGCAGCACTCATAGGTGCGGTTTTTCTTGAATACACAGCACCAATTAGACTCAGAATGTCAAAATTTGGCTCAGAGCCGAATTAACTCCGTAAATTATTCCACTGTGACTGATTTAGCGAGGTTGCGTGGCTTATCAACGTCTTTGCCTCGAAGAACAGCAGCGTGGTAAGCAATTAGTTGCAAAGGAACAACGGTCAACAGTGGCTGGAGTGGTTCGGGTACATCAGGGACATAGACAACATCATCGCAGTGCTTCCTAATACTCTCATCGCCTTCAGTTGCAATTGCAATGATGTGCCCGCCTCGAGAACGAACCTCTTCCATATTTCCAATAACTTTTTCGTATTGGCTTCCCTTAGTTGCAACAATCACAACAGGCATACCCTTGTCAATCAACGCAATTGGTCCGTGTTTCATTTCAGCAGCAGGCATACCCTCTGCGTGAATGTAACTAATCTCTTTTAACTTTAATGCGCCTTCCAGTGCAACAGGATAGTTTGTTCCACGCCCAAGGAACAACCAGTTGTCGCGATTAACTACCCCCTTTGTCACATCAAGAATATTGTCTGATTGTTCTAAAACTGTTTTAATATGCTCTGGAATCTTCTCAAGTGCAGACAACAACTCAGACATTTCTTCGCGTCCAAGGTGGTGACGTCTTCCAATATACGTTGCAAGCATAGTCATTACAGCAACCTGACCAATAAAGGCCTTTGTTGATGCAACACCAATTTCTGGTCCGACACGAAGATATACACCAGCATCTGTCTCTCGTGCAATTGTTGATCCAACAACATTCACTGCTCCAAATGTAAGAGCGCCTCGTCGCTTTGCTTCTTGGACTGCTGCAAGAGTGTCAGCCGTTTCTCCGCTTTGGCTAACAGCAATTGCTACTGTATCTTCTTCTACAATTGGATTGCGGTATCTAAATTCACTTGCAAACTCAACCTCAGTAGGGATTCCCGCAAGTTTTTCAAACAAGTACTCGCCAATCATTGCGGCGTGCAAAGCAGTACCTTGCCCAAGCAACAGTATCCTTTTTGCTTTGGCTAAGTCGGTTTCAAAATCAGCAACTCCACCAAGAACAATTTTTGTGTTTAAAGCATCAACTCTACCTTTAATACAAGTTTCTAAGGTCTCTGGCTGTTCGTGGATTTCTTTGAGCATAAAGTGTTCGTAATCACCAAGTTCAATTTGCTCAAGTGTAAATTCAAGTTCTTGAATTTCAGGTGTAAGTTCCACGTTGTC
>CAZLCM010000112.1:0-3399 GCA_964558055.1 uncultured Isosphaeraceae bacterium
ATATGGCGCAAGAGAACAACTACTCCGCAGTACTGAGCCACCGAAGCGGCGAAACCGAGGACACAACAATTGCAGACATTGCGGTTTCAACAAACTGTGGACAAATTAAAACAGGAGCACCCTGCCGCAGCGACCGAACCGCAAAATACAACCAACTGATTCGAATTGCGGAACAATTGGGCGAGAGTGCTACGTACGGAGCATAATGAAATCAAAGTCACTGCTTAACCTAATTGGGTGGCGGCTTGTGCAACTTCCATTTATTTTGTTTGTTGTATACACAATTACCTTTTTGCTTGCGTGGCAGATTCCGGGCAACCCACTTGAAAAAGAGGGGAGGAGACCGCCAAAAGAAGTGGTGGAGCAAATGGAAGCACAGTACAACCTAAATGATCCACTTGCTTTTTATGGCGAATATATATGGAAGGCCTCGGGTCTATCTTGGATCTCTGGCAATCGTAACGAGCCCGTATTCAACCTTGGGCCAAGTTTGCGTCACGAAAACTGGACAGTAAACGACATACTCATTTCCCAACTTCCCGTTTCAGTGGCAATTGGAGCAAGCGCAATATTAATAGCCCTAATAATTGGTTTATCTGCTGGGGCACTAAGTGCAATCAAACCAAAATCTTGGGCTGAGCACATCTCATTTGCAATTGCAGTCGTTGGAATAAGCTTGCCGTCTTTTGTTATTGGTGTTGTGTTATTAATAGTGTTTGCAGTGTGGTTGCAATGGTTTCCAATAAGCGGTTGGGGCACTTGGAAACATCTTGTTTTGCCGTCTGTTGCGTTGAGTTTACCTTTTGCTGCTTATATTGCACAGTTAACAAAAACAGGAATGGTTGAACAACTAAGAAGTGACCACATACGAACCGCAAGAGCGAAAGGCGTTTCTGAAACATCCGTTGTTCTAAAGCATGCGATGAAAAACGCAATACTTCCTGTTGTAAGTTATTTGGGTCCAGCAACAGCAGCAGCAATGACCGGTTCGTTTGTCATAGAGAAGGTGTTTGCAATTCCAGGAATTGGAACTCATTTTGTTGATGCAGTTCTCGGAAAAGACATAACAGTGTTAATGGGAATCGTCTTGGTATACGCAACCTTGCTTGTTCTTTTTAATCTAGTTGTTGATGTAATGTATCGTTTTCTTGATCCACGACCCGAATAACAGAAAAACGACCCGCGGGATTGTTTTCTGGTACGTGCCTCAGTGGCTTCGCGGCAAAAGATTACTCCACAACAGACACTCGCCAAAGATGTTGTACGAGTCGTGGGTGTTCTGTTAACCCTGAGACGTGTTCTGGGTCATACATATACAGTTGTAAAAGTTGACAGATAACTAACATTGGAACTTCTTCCGTAAACAACCTTTCCTCTATGTCTCGGAGCAGTTCCATTCGTACACTAGGATTTTTCTCTTTATCTGCTTCATTGAGCAGAACATCTATTTCATGGTTTACATAACCCCGATCGTTATTCCCATTGTCTGACCTGAAAACATCAAGAAAAGTAGTCGGATCCCCATAATCCCCATACCACCTACCTCTTGCAACCATGAAATTTCCCGAGCGTAAATCAGCGCTAAAAAACTTGTTGTCCGTACCGCGCAACTCTACCCGAACACCAAGAGTTTTTTCCCACTGATCTCTGAGTTCAAGAGAAACCCACTTGTACCTCGGCGTGTTAGTTGTATACAACAAATCGATGGTCGGGAATGGATTGCCATTTTCATCCTCAACAAGCCCATCACCGTCTCGGTCTTCCCAGCCAGCACTTTTAAATTCACCTTTGGCCATTTTGGGGTTGAATCCAAGACCATCAACCACACCATATCCATCAATTGAATTTGGTGGCACAAAACTATTTACAACTGGCTCATTAAGCCTTGTTGCGTGTTTGACAATCGACTCCCTGTCTGTGGCCAACACAAATGCCCGCCTAACAGCGGGAATGGAAAACGGGTTTTTTCTTCCGTTCGACAAAACGGGTCTGCAATTAAATGAAAAAAAATCAGTTCCGAACGTAGGAAAAGCATGGATGTTGGTTCGTTCCCCATCACTCTTTTGTTGAAGCATGTCTGCTTGGTAGTCAACATTAACACTACTTAACCAGTCAACTTGCCCACTCTCAAACGACATTACAGCAGTGTTTGCATCAGAAATAGTAATTCCTTGAATTGTTCCGAGAGTCGTAATCTCGGGCGAGTGGTATTGTTCGTTTTTAATGAGGTACATATCACGCTTGTACCTCCAAGCATCAAGAACAAACGGTCCGTTACATACAATAGTTTTTGGTCTTGCCCAGTAATACTGTTGTTTAATTCTCCCAGATTCTTCGTCAACTTCAATCCATTTTCGGTCAGCAATCTTTTCTGGGTCTATTGAGTACCACCCATTTTCTATCATTTCTTTTTGAGTACTGTTGTCAACAACCCACCCCTCAACAGACGGCCTGTATACAGGGCTACACACAGCAAGGGCGAGTTGGTCTAAAAAATACGGAACTGGTCTAGCAAGTTCAACGACAACAGTTTTATAGTCGGGAGTTCTTATTCCCACTCTCTCTACGAATTCGTCTTTGAGTTCATTAAACGAAACCACTGTTCCGTTTTTTAATTGTTCTGTTCTCCAATTCCAAAATCCTTTAGCCCCCTTAATGCAACTAAAAAAATTAGAGTAGTCAGAAGAGGTGTCCGGCGTTAACAGTCGCATCCAAGCGTATTGGAAATCGTACGAAGTTACTTTTGCGCCATTACTCCACCTAGCATCATCGCGAATGTGAAATTTGTAAACAAGACCATCTTCAGAAATCTCTAGGTTGTCCGCTGCCGCAAGATCTATTGAAAAGTCCTTTGTGTTCCACCTAACTAATCCCTCGTATAAACAATAAGCAATTTGCATATCGGTAAGCCAACTCATGCGCTGTGGGTCAAGCGTGAAAACATCTCCACGGTTTACAAATACAAAATCGGCACGCGGTTTTGAGTTATCTAGCCCAACAACTACAACAACAACCGCAACAACAAACGCGACTGGAATTAGCAGGCGGTACACGCTACATCAGTTCTTTGAATTTTTTTTCCACTCTTCAACACGGTCTAATATTGCTCCAGTGTTATCACTTTGCCACAACTCTAACACTGAAACTGTTGTGTCATCATTCAAACCAAGCGCTCGGTCCACAATCATCCCCGCAGAGTTCATTGACTGTCCATACGAATTGAAAAGCGATTCATTTTCAGCAAGGTATGCAGATTTTCCGGTACAAAACTCAACCAATGAAATCAGAGAAGACATCAGTTTATCTTGGGCCTCGTCCCTTGATGTTATATCTAAATCTGGGTTGATTAACTGGAACCGAATCGAAGGAAGAACAATACCAAGTGCCAACACCCTCTCA
>CAZLCM010000113.1:0-3287 GCA_964558055.1 uncultured Isosphaeraceae bacterium
CGCGTCTGCCAATTCCGCCACCAGCGCGTGGGGAAGTTTGTATTCTAACATAGCGGAAGTTTGCTTGCTGCCTTAGAATCTTCAAAGATGGTAGAGAAGCACTTGTTAATAAACGAAATTTTTTCGTCCATACAAGGAGAATCGACTTTTGCAGGTTTTCCATGTACTTTCGTTCGGCTTACCGGCTGTGCACTGAGGTGCAATTACTGCGACACATCGTATTCTTTTAAAGAAGGCAAACCAATGGAATTGGATGAGATCATCAAAAAGGTTGATGACCTTAACAACTTACTCGTGTTACTTACAGGTGGAGAGCCCCTCTTGCAGAAGTCCGTTTTCCCTCTTATGGAACGATTGTGTGAGAATGGATTTAAAGTTATTCTTGAAACTAGCGGAGATTTGGATATAAGCAAATGTGATTCAAGGGTTGTGAGAATTATCGATATTAAAACCCCATGCAGCGGCGCTTTTGGGTCTTTCCTTGAGTCAAATTATGAATGCCTTAATCCTAAAGATGAAATCAAGTTTGTTATTACTAACAAAGAGGACTTTGAATGGGCAATTCGGGTAGTGAGAGAGAAAAAGTTATGTTCGTTGGTAGGTTCTGTGCATTTTTCACCAGTTATGCAACAAGAACCCAATAAAGAAATATCTGGTTGCAAACAGTTATCTGCAAAGAAACTTGCACAATGGATATTAGAATCAGGCGAAAATGTTCGATTGCAACTTCAGATGCACAAGTATATTTGGGACCCCGCAACCAGAGGTGTGTAAAATATAAACATGAAATTGGAAAAGTCATTTAGATTTGAGGCAGCGCACTGGTTGCCCAACGTTCCAGATGGACATAAGTGCGGAAGGATGCACGGACACTCTTTTAAAGTAACTCTAGTCGTTGATGGGGAAGTGGATCCTAAAACTGGGTGGGTTATGGATTATGGTGTTATAAAACGAGCGTTTGCACCACTTGAAGAACAACTCGACCACTTTTGCTTAAATGAAATTGAAGGACTAGAAAATCCCACAAGTGAAATGATTGCAAAGTGGATTTGGGACAAGATTCATCCAGATCTTCCACAACTCTTTGAAGTTTCTATTGAGGAAACTTGTACCTGTAGGTGTGTCTATCGAGGGAACGAATAAGAATTTTTCTAGGAGTCCTCTCGCTCTACAAGATCCAAATTAATGCGTTCGTTTCGACCTTGCAGAGGGTAATCTTTTCGTAGCGGGAATGCTGGATAATCCTTCCACATTAGGATTCGTCTCAGGTCTGGATGGTTTTTGAAGTGAATCCCAAACATGTCGTAAATTTCGCGTTCTCGCCACTCGGCACCCTTCCAGATGTCAGTTGATGAATCGATATAAAGTGCAGGGTCGTCATCTATTCCAGAAGTATCCATGCTGGGGTTCAGAAATGCCTTCACTCGGATTCTACTTGCGGTTTCGGTATTAGCAAGAATCCAAACAACTGCGAACCGTCCAATTGTAGATGCTGGGTAGTCGAGGTAATCCACGGCTGTTACGTCGCAAAGCAAATCGTAGTTGCACTCTGGATCATCACGCAAAAACCGTAATAGAGAGTGGACTACTTTTGCGTCAGCAATTAGAGTTGTATCACCACGGTATTCAGTTGCTCGCAATGAAATATCATCAAGACCTTCTTTGACTCGCGCTATTGTAGGGTGGGAAAGATTCGCATTCATAACGTGGAATTGTACTCCATCAATTCGGACTTGAGCCCTGCAGACCAAGAATTGTGATGGTATCTATTGAAGGGTCCATGTTCCAAACAATGCTAGAAGCCCGTACAGGATATGGGCTCCCGTCAGTGAGAATTGAAACGGTTTTGTTCTTGTCTGCAGTAAGTTTTGCTATTCCTGTTATCAAGTTGTAATCGAAGTAGTCACAATCGACTGCTCTTGATTGCGTTTTAACATAGACGTTGCCCTTTGCTTGAAGTTGTTGCAAATCCATTCCTCTCATAGTGAGTTCAGAGGATCCATCTGGGTTGTTTTTTACATTGTTAGGATCAGTTGCGATAGCGTCGATTTGTGTTGATGTTAATCTCCCAACTTCTCCATTAAGCCCCTTGTGGTGCATTTGAACGTTCCCATTCATTTGGATTTTGTATAGGGTCTCGTTGATTTTCGTAGTTTTTAACTTTTCGTCCCACGTAAAACGTGTAATTCCTCTGCCTGCAAGTGAGGATTGATGTGTCTCAGTACTCGGTTCTCTTGGATCTCTCAGCAATAAAACACCTTCTCCAACCGCTAGAGTATCGAATGTTTCGGCTTCGAACTCAACGTGATTGCCTCCGATGTAATACACGACTGGTTTTTCATCTGGTTTAGTTTTATTCCAGAGCCGATGCTCAATTTGGGCATCGACTTTTGCAATTACAGTTTTGAGTTCTCGTTCGTCTTCTGATTCAATTGAATCAGTATTTTGAAATTCTAATCTTAAGCTCTCTCCTGTCATCGAACTTCGTTCATAAGGGTTACGTTGTGAACGAATATCTACGTTGCCAACTAGATCCACAGCACCGGCTTCGTTGTTAAAAGTTCTGTCAAGAAGCATTTTCTCGTCCCAGTTCGCACGCATTGAGATATTGTTGTCGTAATCGGATTCAGTAATCTCTTTACTAACTTGAGGTCTTTCAATCCTTTTATCGCTTGAAACGTCCAATGGTAAATCTAAAAAGAGGGCTTGGCCAGCACCTTCCCATCTTCCTTTGCCTTCTTGTCGGTCTAGGGTTAAAGTTGCCTTATCTCCTTTGTTCATTAACATTCGTTTGTAGGCTATAACTACATTTCCAGTCAGGAGCACAGAATCTTGTGCTATGTTGCCATCGAGTGAATTGCAAAATGCTCTTCCGCCATCATCTAGTAATACTTGAACATTTCCATTTGCATGCATTTTGTCTGCTTTTGAATTGCCAAACATCGATTCATCTTCACTTTGATCTTGCTCGATTGATTTGAACGTGACTTTTGCTTCGTCAGACCAAAGTGTTTGAGTTTCACTGACTGCTTTTACGTTCCCAGTTGCAAGAGCAGTGTCTGGTGAAGATGAACCATCGGGGCCTTTATCAAAGGAAACATCTAAAGTTGAGCAGGTTACGGTTGATTTGTCATCAGTAAGGACAACGTCTCCGTTGCAAATCACTTTTTGAAGAGCGCCATCTTCTCCTTCTGCATCAAACAAAAAGTCCACGCCATCCTTCCATGTCAAAGTCGTGTTGTTATTAGTGGAATCGCTTGTTGTTGACCCTTCTCCAACTGCTCCGC
>CAZLCM010000114.1:0-3275 GCA_964558055.1 uncultured Isosphaeraceae bacterium
AAAAAAGGACTGCGGCAAAATGGGCGATAAAAAAGAAGGCAATATGCCTGCTGGTTGCCCAATGTCGTCCGGCAAGTAAATCTTTTTGATTTAAACCAAACACTAAAGCCCCGCCTTTTGGCGGGGCTTTTTTTCGCCAACATGCAAACATATAAAACGCACGCAAAGGGGACAACCATGATTCCACCGCAAGCGGTGGAATTGTATGGATGTCCCCACGGCAAGGACGTTCTGCGTGATAAAATACATAAATGGCTCGGATACTCTTACGTCATGGACGAATAATCAACAACGGGCAAGATTTCGTTGGTGACATTCTCGTTCGAGATGGAGTCGTTGAGCAAATAAGCGATTCAAAAATTAACATTTCAGATTGCGATGCCATCGACTGCGAGGGGTGCATCATCTCTCCAGGTCTTATTGATATACATGTCCATTTCCGTGAGCCAAGCAGTGATAAACATGAAGAAACAATCGAAACAGGAATATTGGCCGCAGCGAACGGTGGCTACACCACAGTTTGTACGATGCCAAACACTATCCCATCTATCGACACACCCGAATTGGTGAAATCTACAATCATTCAAGCAAACCAAATTGGGAAATGTCGTGTCCTTCCGACAGCCTGTGCAACCACTGGAAGAAAAGGTGAAACCATTACACCAATCCAAGAATTGGTTTCTTCAGGTGCAATAGCAATCACTGACGATGGAGATGTAGTAGAAAAAGACGACATGATGGCCGCTGTTTTAAAGGAATGTGCAAAAAGTAACGTGCCCTTCATGCAACACTGCCAAGATCCAAAAACAACAGTCGGCGGAGTAATGAACGAGGGTGAAGTCCAACGAGAACTTGGGTATGGACCTTGGCCAAGATTAGCAGAGGAATCAATCATTGCTCGCGATATCCGACTAAACGAATCCACAGGCGCAAAATGGCACGCCCAACATCTAAGCAGTGGTGGTAGTGTCGATTTAATTCGGCAGGCACAAAAGAATAAACAACCTATTTCTGGTGAGGCCTCACCGCACCACTTGTTGCTCACTGACGAAGCGTGTCGTGACCTTGGAACTTTGGCAAAAATGAACCCACCGCTTAGAGAACAAGAGGACATCAATGCGCTAAAGGAAGGAATCGCCGATGGAACAATTTCTATCCTTGCAACTGACCATGCTCCACATCCAATGCAAACGAAAGAGTGCTCATTTGCTGATGCCTCTTTCGGAATTGTTGGTCTTGATTGTGCTCTCTCGCTTTATGCAAAAGCACTGGTCGAAGATGGTGTCATTGATTGGCCTCAGTTACTTGCAATGATGACAACAAACCCAGCATCGCTCATCAATAGACCTGACCTTGGAATCCTTAAAGATGGTGGAGTTGCGGATATAACAATAATCGACCCAAAACTCACTTGGACAATCGATGCAGACGGCTTTTCTTCAACTGGTCGAAATTGTCCATTTCTAGGATGGAATGTACAAGGAAAAGCTATTGCAACGATTTATAGTGGGGTTTTAAGCCATAACTCCCTAAACGACAGAGTGCAACATTGCGGGTAATCTAAAAATAGTATAAAATGCTCAATTCAGCTCATTTTGAGCAATGCCATTGGACGAGTGGGCTCGCCAGATGGTTTTAATCTTCAACCGTAACTATTAGTTACAACAAATGAAGCGCCCTTGTGCAGATGTTGCCCACACGTCTTGCCGGTGTCGCTGTAAAGGAATTGGTTCATGAGCGAATCAAAGAACGATGTCGTCAGCAATCTATTAGAAGCGGGCATCCATTTCGGTCAACGCCGAAGTAATTGGAATCCAAAAATGAAACCCTATATCTGGGGAGTCCGCAACGGACTTCACATTATCGATATACGTGAAACCGTTAAGGGTCTACTTCGTGCAAAGAAATTTATTCAGGAGACGGTCGCTAACGGTAAGGATGTTGTCTTCGTTGGTACAAAACGCCAGGCACAATCTGCTGTCCAAAAATATGCCGGAGAGGCAGGAATGCCTTGGGTAACTGAACGTTGGCTCGGTGGAACATTAACCAATTTTTCAACAATTCGTTCACAACTCAAACGACTTAACGAACTTGAAGCTCTTGTCGAGTCCGGTGAAATCGAAACGTATTCAAAGAAAATGACATCTCAACTCATGCGCGAAAAAGCGAAGATTACTAGAAACCTCGACGGTATTCGAAACATGAATAAACTTCCAGGAGCAATGGTTGTTATTGATGCAAACAACGAAACAAATGCTCTTAGAGAAGCAACAGCTTTGCGCATCCCAACAATTGGACTAGTTGATACAGATGGCGACCCTCAACTTGTTGACCTCCCAATTCCTGGAAACGATGATTCTCTTCGATCCATCGAAGTTGTGATTGCTGCTCTCATGGAAGCAGTCAATTCTGGACTAGAAGGACGCCGGTCAAAACAAGCAGCAGCAGAAAAGAAGGCGGAAGAAGAAGCAAGGAGCGCTGCTTCCCAAGATGAAAATCGTCAACGTTCTAGTCGAACGACGTTCAAGGCAGACGAAGATGCACCAGCACATGAAGCAGAAAGCGCAACCGTAGCCGCTGTAGCAGAAGAAATAAAACCAGCGAACGACGCTGAAAAATCATAAACACCGTAAAACTATCGGAGAATTAACAATGAGTTTTACCGCAAAAGACGTGATGGGTCTAAGGCAAAAAACGGGCTTAGGCATGATGGATTGTAAGAAAGCACTTACCGAGACAGGTGGTGACCAAACTGCTGCTGAAGAGTGGTTACGAGAAACAAAAAAAGGCAAGATGGATACTCGTACTGAACGAACAACTGGCGAAGGTCAGATTTGTGTTGCAACAAACGATGATTCCGCAGTCATAATTGAAGTGCAAACTGAAACTGACTTTACTGCCAAGAATGAAAACTTTGTTGAAGCAGTTGAAAAAATAGCCGAGATTGCACTAAACTCGAGTGATGGAGATGTTGCTCTAGTTGATGAAATGACAACATTCATCGATGATTTGCGAATCACGACTGGTGAAAATGTCAATTACGCTCGTGGTTTCAAATACACAGGCGGCAACTTTGGTAAATATATACACCACGATGGCAAACGTGCTTGCTTACTTCAATACGATGGAGATATCGATGAAACAACAGTAAAAGGGATATGCCAGCACATCGTTTTCCATGACCCTATGGGTATCTCCGCTGATGATGTTCCGGCTGAAAAGATTGAACAAATTCGGGCTGATGCAATCCAAGAAGCCAAGGATACTGGCAAGAA
>CAZLCM010000115.1:0-3255 GCA_964558055.1 uncultured Isosphaeraceae bacterium
CTTTTTCGGCAGCAAGTGCGATTGCTTCCGCTGCATCTGCAACGTGTAAAAACTCACGGGTTGGAGAGCCGGTACCCCAGTTTGAGACGGACGTAAGACCCTGTTCTTTAGCTTCTACATATCTACGAATAATCGCAGGAATAACGTGGCTCTTATCTTCTTCAAAGTGATCTTCTGGGCCGTATAAATTCGCTGGAACTAAAACTGCACAAGGTAAATCATATTGTCTGCCGTACGTTTCACATGCTTCATGCAACAAACGTTTCGCCATTCCGTAGGGACCAGTCGCGCCAACTGGCTTGCCTGTCCAAATGCTGTCTTCTTGAAGTGGCAAAGGAGCATCTTTTGGATAAGAACAAGTTGTACTAATCAATACGAACTTTTTTAAATCACTTTTACGACCTTCTTCAAGAAGCATTAAACCCATCACTGCGTTTTCGTAGAGGAAACGTGCGGGGTTTTCAACGTTTGCTCCAATCCCACCGCATGCAGCAGCAAGATGTACAACGATTTGAGGTTGTTGCTCTTGATACATGCGGGCAACATCTTCTTGATTGATTAAGTCATAATCACTGCTACCTATTGCAACAACTTCAGCGCCTCTCTTGGAGAGTGCCTTGCAAACAAAACCACCTAAAAAACCACGACCTCCAGTTACGACAATTTTTTTGCCTTGCAACGACATGTTTTAAGCGTTTGCTTTTGCAGTGTAGTAATCTACATACCAAGTGACACATCGCTCAACAAGTTGTTCAAAGTTGTACTTTGGTTCGTAACCAAGTGCTTGCAATTTGCCTATTGCTGGGCAGCGCCTTGGAGTACCGCCGGCACGCAATTCGCCGGGCACAACGTTCACCTTAACTCCGCAATATTTTCCAATCGTTTCAACTAGATGTTTGATGGAAACCTCTTCTTCGGTACCGACGTGATAAATGTTTCCGTTTTCGCCAAACTCGCCTGCGAGGAAACAACCTCGACCACCATCGGTCACATCACAAAATGATCTCGTCTCGCTACCGTCGCCTTGAATTTGCAAATCAATTTCTTTTTTGGTCAACCCATCAGAGGCCTTTACAATCTTTCCTGTAATTTCTGGAATAACGTGTTCAAACCCCATATCAGGGCCAATAAAGTTGTGAGGTCTAAAGATAACTGTTTCTAAACCTCTAAATCCACCAACATGTAATGCCAACAGTTCACATGCGATTTTACCCCCACCGTAACTAAACCTAGGATTAGTTACATCAGGAATCATCAATCGTTCTGATTCGTTTGTTGGAACATGCGTTGGCTCATTGTACGTTTCACTTGTACTAGCAAGGACATACCGACGAACACCAGCATCAAGCGCTGCTTTTATCGTGTTTTGAGTACCCTCAATTCCAACTTCAAGAACCATGTCAGGCTTTTCGTAGAAATAACGTGTGCCGTTAATATACGCAAGGTGCCAGACGACTTCGCAGCCCTCGGTTGCTGCGCGCACTGCATCATAATCACGAACATCACCATCAACGAGTTGAACAGTATTACCAAAACGCTCTAGCCGTGCGGGCTTGCCACGGGAGTGGTCATCTAACACTACAACTTCATGTCCTGCTTGCAACAATTCATTACAAAGTTCACAACCCAAAAAACCCGATCCACCTGTTAGCAATACTTTCATTGGTTAACCTTTTCCTTGACCAACTGGCCTGCCTGATAGTAAATTTGATCTAGACCACCGACGTTCCAAATATCAGCAACCCACGCCTCTGGATTTGTTTTACCTAATTCTTTAAGTACGTCACCGTACCCAGTATGATTTGTAGCAACAAACACACAATCAACCCCCTCAAGTGCGTCACTAATAGCCCAATTTTTAATTGGTTCAGAAGCAGATGGCTCTTGAATTGGATCTGGAAGGTGGTGATCTGTAACTCTTAATTCCATTGGAAGTTGCCTGTGAATGTAACGGCAAAGTTTAGGCACTAAACTGTCGCGAATATCATCCGTATCTTGCTTAAACGTAAATCCAAGAACTGCTACTACGCTGTCATGAATTTTTGTGCGTTGCATCAATTGTTCAACAAGCATTGCAGGCGTGAATTCATTCATCTTCCAAGCGGACAAGAGCATGTCGGGATAGGGACTCCATTCATTAATCATTCCAAAGTCCTTACGCAAGCATGTACCCGCTGTAAAGCCGGGCATTGCAAGGTTGCATCTTGGATAATCATGGTTTGCTAGATGCCGCGTTTCGTAAATATTTGCGCCGAAGTTATCTGCAATTAATGCAAACTGATTTGCTACCGCGAAGTTGATATACCGAGAGATGTTATTGAAAAGTTTAACTAATTCAGCAGTAATAAAGTTAGTGCGCATAATTTCGGGTGCAAGTTTGCCAAAGAGTTCTGCGGCGACTTCGCGGCTCACATCGTCCTCGGCACCG
Source organism: uncultured Isosphaeraceae bacterium (assembly GCA_964558055.1). Classification (GTDB taxonomy): domain Bacteria; phylum Planctomycetota; class Phycisphaerae; order Phycisphaerales; family SM1A02. The sequence continues at coordinate 2,429 of CAZLCM010000115.1, forward strand.
CAGATTTGCGGAAGCGAGCGGAGTTCAGCGTATGCAACGCCCTCAGCAATTCGCTCAGGACAGAAACAGAGTTTTATAGTATCACCAACCTTAAAATCAGTATTTCGTTCAATCCATTTTTTGACGTAAGAAGTTGTTCCAGGTGCGACTGTACTTCTTAGGATAATTGTCTGATCTTTTCTAAAACAACTTTTGAGCCCTTCAAGAACTCGCTGGATTTGTGAAAGATCGGTCTCAATATGGTTATGGAGTGGCGTACCAACAGTAATAATCACGACGGCACTACTCGGTACAACTTCCTCTGGAGAACTGTGTAATTGTAATTTCTTACTTCCGACTAATTCGTCGTAACCTGGTTCGTGGAAAGGCATTCTGCCATTATTTACAGCGTTACGAAGGTCTTCATCAAGGTCAACGCCTGTCACGTTCACCCCTACTTCCATAAGAGAGAGCCCAAGTGGGAGCCCCACACGTCCTGTGCCAACTATGCAAACATCATATTCAAACATGGTTTCTTAATTCTGTGTCTAGAGGTAAGTGGTGTAAAAAGTGAATCATACCAATCGGCAGATAACTTGTGAACATTGGCACAACTTTTCATAAAATTGATGGAATTTGTAAATTACGAAATCATGTAAAAAATCCAAAAAACACTGTAATTTCCTGCAATTACGCCTTGTTATGGGAACACTTTGTAGGTACATTTCGCTTTGAACGTGCCATTTGATTCGCCAAGTGTTGGCGGGAGAGCACATAAACGAGTTGGACCAAAGAAAGGATTCGAATTCCATGGCCGCAAAAAAGAAAACTAAGAAAAAGACTGCAAA
>CAZLCM010000116.1:0-3195 GCA_964558055.1 uncultured Isosphaeraceae bacterium
CTACTGTTATGGTTGGTGGGCACGGCTCATCAGTCGACCGAAGGAAGATGGAAGGGATTGCTACTGTCACAGGTGGTCGATTCTACATGGTAAATGACCCGAATCAGTTGCCAAACATTTTCATCAAAGAAGCGCAACTTAACTCGCGTTCGCTGTTGCAAGAGGGCAACTCTTGGCCAGTTGCGATGCGAGAAAGTATTTCTGGACCTGTAAGCGAAATCGGATCTGTGCCCGAAGTTGACGGTTATGTAGTAACTGGAGAAAAGGGTGGTTTTGCTCAAACCCCATGGTTCATACCAGTAAGCGATGGTGTAGACCCACTCTTGTCTTGGTGGCATTATGGCCTTGGCAAGTCAGTTGCATTTACTAGCGATTTAGGCGAGAGGTGGTCGACTAAGTGGCCGAGTTGGTCTAATTTTCCTGAGTTTTGGGAATCTGTAATTCGGTGGGCTATGCGTGGCTCTTCTCCTCCAAACATGATGGTTACTTCACGTGTAGAGGGTGAGCGAGGTATTGTAGAACTAGAGGCAGTTGATGATGATGCAGAATTTTTAAACTTTATGAATTCAAAAGCAGTTGTTATCAATCCTGAAGGCGAAGCAATAGCGTTAGAGTTACAACAAACAGGACCAGGAAGATACCATGGCGAATTCGAAGCAAAAGAATCTGGCGCTTGGCTTGTAAATATTGCATTTCAAGATGCTAATGGAGATTTGACGGGAAGAATTCCGACTGCTGTAACTGTTCCCTATGCAAAAGAGTACGCGTCTACGACATCGAATGCGGCATTACTACATGAACTTGCTCAGAGAACAGGAGGTCGTGTCTTATCGTTTGAAGACATAGACATAGTTGACCTGTTTGATGAGACAGACCTCAACTTGCCGAAAAGCCCACAACCTATCTGGGATTTACTTGCAATTCTAGCGGCTTTTGTTTTCATTTTTGACGTTGCTATTCGACGACTTTGGATTGACAAGAAGAGCTTGCAATCTATGCTTGAACCAGTTGCAAGCGTATCTTCTAGTTCAGTTGACGCACTTCGTAAAGTACATAAGCCAGTTTCAAAATCAAAAGATAAATCTTTAGCACAAAATGTCTTAGAAAAAGAAGTACCAAAAGCATCAAATACAAAAGATACTCAAGAGAGTATCGAAAATCGTGATGATAACCTAAGCCAATTGCTAAAACACAAACGCAATCGCGGTGGAAGAGATGACAAGTCATGACAATCACCACTAAACATCTGCCAGAAGAGATAAACAACTCAGAAGATGTACGTGCAGCGTGTTCAATCATACGCAGTGGTTTTGTAAAAATGCGACGTGAGATAGGAAAAGTAATCGTTGGGCAGGAACGTGTTATTGACTTAGTTCTCGTCGCAATTCTCGCAGATGGACACGTTCTTCTTGAAGGTCCACCCGGTCTTGGTAAAACATTACTCGTTCGCACAATTGGTGATGTGTTACAACTTTCAACAGGCAGGGTTCAATGTACGGCTGATCTGATGCCAGCAGATATTGTCGGCACGGTTATTGTTGATGAAGATAGTGCAACAAATTCTAGGCGGTTTACATTCAAAGAGGGTCCGGTTTTTCATCAACTGCTTTTAGCTGACGAGATTAATCGTGCAACTCCAAAGTGCCAATCAGCACTTCTTGAGTCGATGCAGGAGCATACGGTTTCTGTTGACGGCGAAACCCGAGAACTCCCTGAACCATTTTTTGTTCTGGCTACTCAAAATCCTATCGAACAAGAGGGCACGTATCCACTCCCAGAAGCACAACTAGATCGTTTCATATTTAAAATTGATGTTGGATATTCAACGAGAGATGAACTAGCGCAAATCATAACAAGGACCACAAGCGGAATTGAAATTGAGGCGGAAGTTATAGTCGAAGGAGATTTTATTCTCGCTTCCCAACAATTGATACGCCACGTAGTCATTGCTCCTCACATTCAAGATTACGTTGTAAGATTAATTCTATCGACCCACGCTAGTTCATCGATGGCTCCATCTTGGGTTAAAGAGAATATTCTTGTTGGTGCAAGTCCACGAGGAGCACAAGCAATTGTCTCAGCGGCAAAAGTCGCTGCAGTTGTCGATGGTCGTTTCGCTGTCTCACGGCGTGATATTCAAGCAGTCGCAGTTCCTGCATTACAACATCGAATTAACAGAACCTTTGAAGCAGAGACAGACGCAAGATCGACAAGTGAAATGATTGTACGACTCCTTCAAGATATTCCTTGTATGGTCGAGGAAGAAAAAGATGTCTGAATTTGGAAAGACAGTCCACAAAAGACCTGAGAAAGTGGATGCTTTACTCGGTTCAAAACTAATGTCTTCTCTGGATAAACTCGATGTTGTTGCCAGAAAGATTTTCAGTGGTAAAACCCAAGGCGAAAGACGTAGTAGGCGTAAAGGTATTAGCGTAGAGTTTGCTGACTACAGGCAGTACACTTCGGGCGACGATTTAAGGTTCATTGATTGGAATGTTTATGCTCGTCTTGACCGTCTGTTTATGAAGATATTTTTGGAAGAGGAAGAGCTAACTCTTGGAATAGCAATTGACGCTAGCGCTTCTATGGAATTCGGGAACCCAAATAAGTTTGATTTCTCTCGTCGACTTGCGATGAGCCTAGGGTATATCGCTCTTAGTAGTCACAATAAGGTTTCGTTATTTTCGTTTAATGAGGCGGGTGTAAAACGCATAAACGGATTACGCGGTAGAAAAAGAATCCGTGACGTAGGTCAATGGTTACTAGATTTGATTCCTGAAGGAGGTACAAATTTTATTGATGCCTGCAAAATTATCTCAACCGCTAGGCAAGGCAGAGGTGTTCTTGTTGTATTAAGTGATTGTTTGGAGAATGATGGCATTAAACAGGGACTCTCATATCTAGTAGGTGGTGGCTGGGATGTTTTTGTAATTCAGACGTTAGCGCCCGAAGAAGTAGATCCGATTGCAGCGGGTCTAGAAGGAGATTTACGTCTAGAAGATGCTGAAACTAAAGGGGTTTGTGAGATAACAGTTACCACACCACTTGTTACAGCATACGTGAATCGTTTGCAGTCGTTTTGTGAGGACATTCGCCAACAATGCACGAGAGTCGGAGCAGGCAGCGCAAAGGTATCGACTGATGTTGATATGGAACAACTCCTTGTTGAATATTTAAGAAGCAGGGGACTGTTGC
>CAZLCM010000117.1:0-3183 GCA_964558055.1 uncultured Isosphaeraceae bacterium
TAAGCGACTACACAATTTGGTACGAGAGTTAAGGAAATAGGAGAATTTAGTTATGGCGGCAATTACAGCAAATGGATCAAAGTTTTATTGGAATGACGATGGTGAGACTTCTCCAGCAGACGTAGAAATTGGGCAAATAATATCAATTACGGGGCCAAGTGTTTCTGTTGCGACAATAGAAACAACGGACTTACAAGATACTGCAAAGACGTTTATTGCAGGAATGTATGATGGCGGAGAGGTTGCAATTGAGGTTTCTTATGACCCAGACACAGCATCGTCTCCTGATTCAAACCATACTGATATGACAGCCGACATCCTTGCTGGGCAAGCAGGATATTGGAAGGTGGAATGGTCTGACGGTAATTATGTTCATGGATCAGGAATTATTACATCATTCTCATCAACAGCGTCAATTGATGATAAATTGACAGCAAGTTTTACAATTAAGGTAAGTGGAGCAGTAACCTTCATAGTAGCACAATAATATGTTAGATAAAAAATCCATTTTACAATGTGATGACCTCCCCAAAGAACTCGTTTCCGTCCCCGAATGGGGCGGAGACGTGTTCGTAAGGACGTTATCCGGGCAGGAAAGAGATTTGTTCGAGCAATCAATGGTAGAAGGTAAAGGCAAGAACAAAGATATGAACCTCAAAAACATACGAGCCAGATTGGCTGTGCTAACAATTTGCTCAGAAGATGGCACTCGTTTGTTTGAAGCTAAAGATGTTGATGCACTAGGCAAAAAATCTGCGGCTGCACTAGATCGTATATTCAGTGTTGCACAAAAACTGAATGGTCTTAGTGGCGAGGATGTTGAGGAACTAGCGGGAAACTAAAACGCCGCCCTGAGCGGCGATTTTATTTTTCCCTAGCTTTGGCTATGGGATGCACCGTAAGAGAACTCCTACAAAGGTGTGACTCGCGGGAACTCTCAGAATGGGCTGCCTATCATTCGATTGAACCGATAGGTGGCGTGCGAGCAGATTTGCAAGCAGGAATCGTTGCTAGCACCATTGCCAATGTAAACCGAGGCAAGAATAGCAAGCCTTTCTCTCCAATAGACTTCATGCCTGTTGGCAAAGAGAAAGAGGAGCAGACAGAAGATGATATGAAGGCCGTAATGATGAGTTTAGCGAAAACCCAAAACAAGAGTAAGTAATGTCTACAATAGCCAACCTAAAAATAAATGTTGTTGCAAATACTAAGCGGCTTTCAAAGGGTTTAATGAAGGCTAGAGGTTCTGTTATTACGTTTAAGGGTGCGATAAAGAAGTTGTCCAAAGGGCTTGCGGTTATAGGGTTTGCTGCTGCTGCCGCAGGGGTTTATTTATTTCAAAAAGCGTTGAGGTCAATCATAACTACCTTCTCTACTTTTGAACACGCAATGCAAGAGGTGAGGTCGATCCTCATTGATATTTCAGATGTGGGGTTCGCCAAGATGACGGAGAAGGCAAAGGAGTTGGGGGCAACAACTGTATTCACCGCAACAGAAGCGGCGAAAGCAATGTCGTTTCTTTCTCGTGCTGGCTTTGACTCGGAAGAAACAATGGCGGCAGTTGGGTCTACTTTGGATCTTGCTGCTGCTGGCAATTTAGAACTTGCTGAAGCGGCTGATATTACCGCGCAGGTGCTAAGGGGTATGGGATTAGAAGTAAGCGAAACTACAAGGGTTGCGGATGTCTTGGCTTTAACATCTGCAAGAACCAACACAACAGTGTCACAGTTAGGCGCGGCGTTTGGTTATGCGGGGCCAACTGCCGCTGCTTTAGGTATTACTCTTGAAGAAACCGCAGCCATGCTTGGCATGTTATCAAATGCCGGTATTCAAGCGGATCGTGCGGGTACGGGTCTGAAAAACATTATGGCTGAACTGGCTGCGGAAATTGACGCTAATGGTATATCTGCTCTCAAACGATTCACCGAGGGCGGCATTGGCGTAGAAGAGGCATTTGCTATCTTTCAAAAACGTGGCGGTCCAGCAATTTTAGCACTAGAAAAAATGAGTGATCGAACCAGCGAGCTGACAGACGAATTGAATGGCGCGACAAACATAGCCAACAAAATGGCTAAAATAAGAATGGAAAGTCTTGTTGGGCAGTTGGAGTTATTAAGGTCAAAAACTGAAACACTAAAGATAGAAATTGGTGAAAGGCTAAAGCCGACACTGAGCGCAATTGTTGAATCCCTAGACCAAATGACTAGGGCGGGAACAGAAGCGTTTGATACTATGGTTGCTAATGGGAGAGATTCTGTTACAACAGTAGAAACACTGAACAAAACTCTATTGAAAACACTAAAAATTATTGGGTGGGTTGTTACGATTGGCGGACACATTGGAAACTTTATTGTTGGACTGTGGAATGTTTTACAGGTACTAATGGGTGGAGTGGTAATGGTTGGTGCAGCGGTAATGGGTGTTGTGATGCTGATTATAGGCGCACTTGATGCTCTGTTTCACTGGGATGCGAGCAGGTTGCAAGGAACATTTGATGTTGTCAAATCAATGTTCCACGGATTAGGCGAGGGTATAGCGGAAGATTTTAAGGAAGGTTCTGCGGCACTGAACTTTGAGGCTGGGCTGGGCGCAGAGTTGCGTGCGTTTGTGGATGAGACAGAGAAAAATCTTGAGGGTGTTGGAGATACCCCTGTTGCAGACGCACTTGACCCAGAGGTACAAGCAATACGAGATCAGATTGATGCACTTGAGGCAGAAGCAAAAAATTACAATCATTGGGCATTGCGATTTGAAAAAATTGCCTATGGGGCAAGTGGCAAAAGGACAGCAGAGGATAAACAACTTATTAAAGACTTTGGCGGCTTAGAAGAAATTAAGGATGCTGCTGCTGAGTATAGGCAGAGTGCGCGTTTCTTGATTCAAGAAAAGGAAAAACTTGAAGAGAGCCTAAAACCAAAGCCTACTCCAAAACAACCTTTTGTAGACTTAGAGGCACAAGAAGCCTTGTCTGATGCCACTGAGGACTTGAGGGATTTCATAAATGAATCGCAGTTTGCAATTGATACAATTTCTATGACATCAAGACAGAGGGACATTGAGAAGGCGAAAATAGCGGGTGTCGCACAGGCGATGATTGATGAAGCGACCGCATTAGATAAACTGTTGACAAAAAAGGAAAAGGAACTGGAACTCACAAAACGCTTAGAATCAGAAAGAGATAAG
>CAZLCM010000118.1:0-3110 GCA_964558055.1 uncultured Isosphaeraceae bacterium
TGCCCCAACTGTTGTGTCAAACATCAAACTAAATTGACGTGGTTCAGTTAGTGTTCCTACTTCTTTGGTGTCTGGTCCTACGATTCGTTCAAAGGATTCAGTTGGTAAATCAGTTAACAGTTTTGTTTCATATCCTTCATCAAGTGACTCAACTTTTTCATATTTAGCAAGTAATTTCCTTGCTCTTTCTTCTGATTCTTCATTGCCTTCAATGAATGTGTACATTCGACCTTCGCCATTTGAATTGGCGATAACTTCTAAGTGGTCTGCTCTGTATCTTGATTTTGTTTCACGGCAATCGACCATTGGGTCATTGAATCCGCCAACGTGACCTGAAGCCTCCCAGACCTTTGGATTTTGGATAATGGATGAATCAATTCCAACAATACTTAGTTGTTCTCCATCTGGTCCGATTGGTGGGCAGTGCACCATGTCGTGCCACCACGAATCGCGCAAGTTGTTTTTGAGTTCGGTTCCAAGGGGACCGTAATCCCAGAAGCCATTGATACCGCCGTAAACTTCACTGGCGGGGAAAATAAATCCTCTTCGCTTGCAAAGCGAAACAAGTTCTTCCATTGAATACATTGTCTTTGTCATAGTTGTGATTTTAACATTCGATTTGAAGTTGAAAGTGAACACGCTAAATCAATAGCGCGAAGAAGAGAGTTTGGATTTGCTTGGTTTGTCTCAGAGATGTCAAATGCTGTTCCATGGTCTGGGCTTGTTCGGATTATTGGTAGACCTAGTGTCCAGTTCACTGAGTTTTGAGGGGAAAGCAATTTGATTGGCAACAACCCTTGGTCGTGGTACATGGCAACTACAGTATCAAACAAGTCCGCATCGGAAAAAATTGTATCTGCTGGGAAAGGCCCAGAGACATTAATGTCATTGTTGATTGCCATTTTGATGGCGGGGCAAATCAGCCTTTGCTCTTCATCTCCTAGCAATCCATTTTCTCCAGCGTGGGGGTTAAGTCCAGTTACAGCAATTTTTGGATTTTTGATGCCAAGTTGTTTGCAACCATCGTTGGCTAGATCAATTGCATCGTATATTTTACCAATCGTTAGCACATTACGAATGTCCATAAGAGGAATGTGGCAAGTTGTTAACACCACTTTGAGTTTATCAGAGACGAACATCATTGCGTGCCGCTTGGCTTTTGTTCTTGAGGCAAACAACTCTGTATGGCCTGGCCAGTTATACCCTGCTAGCGACCAGCTCTCTTTACAAATAGGTGAGGTTACAACTGCATCGAGATGACGAGGGTTATCTTTTGGAAGAAGTGCGTCATGAATTGCACTTTCTACCCAACGTTTTGAAACCATCCCACCAAGTTGAGATGGTTCATTTCTTAACAATGGCAAACCCTCTTCACTATCATCAAGGACGATTATGTTTGAATTAATCTGCTCCTTAGCTCGGGGTGAGTTTGCGTCAACCCTATCCCATCTCACTTGAAGCTTGCAACGATCAGCGATAAGTGTCAGCGATTCATTTGAACCGTATATAACAAAGCGAGCTTTGTCATTTAACGCAGTATTTTGCAGCGCTTTTGCAACAATTTGAGGTCCGATGCCAGAGGGGTCTCCCATAGTAATTCCGATGGTTGGTTTATTTTTCATTAACCAATGCCGCCCTTTAGTGGACCGTTTCCAAATTTTTCGCGTAATTTTTTCATTGCCTTGTCTTCATCTCGTTGTGGAACATTTTCTCCTTCAATGCTGCCTGCTGCTTGCTTTAGGGACAAACTAATTCGTCTTGTAGCAGCGTCAACGGATAATACTTTGATTGTTACAACCTGTTGTTCTTTGACGACATCTTTGGGCGATTTGATTCGATGGTCAGCAAGTTCTGATATATGGATAAGTCCTTCGGTGTTAGACCCAAGGTCAACAAATGCGCCAAAATCAGTTAGGCGTGTAATAGTTCCTGAAACCATTTCGCCAACTTCGATATCCGCAATCGAAGAAACGAATGGATCTTCTATAAGTTGCTTCATTCCAAACGCTAATTTTGGTTGTTCATTGGAAAGATCAATGTCGAGTATTTGGATTTTGACTACGTCCCCAATTTTCACAAATTTCGATGGGTCTATGTCTCGTTCCCATGTCATCTCTGATTTATGAATCAAGCCCTCTAAACCGCCGATATCAGCAAACGCACCGTATGGTTGGACAGAGGTAATTGTTGCATCGTGGGTATCGCCGACTTGCAAGGTTTCAAGCATTTCATCTTTTGCCGCTTTTCGTTCTTCTTGTAAAACTCGTTTTCTGCTCAAAACGATTCGGTTAGCTCTTCTGTCAAGTTCGATGACCTCACAAGCCATTTTTTCGCCAATTAACACAGCAAGGTCTGGAATATGGTGCAAGGCAGCTTGCCCAGCGGGCATAAATGCTTTGTGGCCAGCAACTTCCATATCTAAACCACCCTTGTTTGTACCTACGCAAAGAGCCTGTATTACTTGACCATTCTCAAGGGAGTCCCATGTCGCCTTTTGAACAGCACCCTTGCGGGAGAGAACAAGCATGCCATCGTTATCAATTCTTTCGACTATAAAGTCAAGTGATTCACCAACTTGCGGCAATTCCTCGAAGTGGGATTTTGGGCAACATCCTTGTTCTCTTGGCCCGAATTCGACAAGAACGTTTTTGCCATGAATAGCAGCAACCACCCCAGAGCGCGCTGAGCGTGTTGAACCGCTTTTATTCGACGTTTCATCAAGCATATCAGCAAAACTGCCATCTCCGATAGCATCAATTATTTCTTGATCGAGATCATCATTTATTGGTTTTTTCGCCATATAGCTATCGTACACGATGTACGCACTACGCAGAAAAAGAAATTCCTAGTGTGCAGCTCATCTGAAACAGCCACAAAAAGGAGTCTGACCCCAAAAAGGAGTCTGACCCCAAAAAAGGAGTCTGACCCCAAAAAAGGAGTCTGACCCCAAAAAGGAGTCTGACCCCATTTGGTACAGCAAGAATCAAAGCCAATGCGTATCATTTTGGGACGCAAAGGCAAGGTATAAAGTCCAGTCATCGTGTATCATCGTAATCAATCGTCGGCTCTCGGCGATTATTCATATCTAGGAACTAAGGAACACATCAAAA
>CAZLCM010000119.1:0-3091 GCA_964558055.1 uncultured Isosphaeraceae bacterium
GCCTTTAGTGAGATCAACACCAACACAACAATAAGAGGTTCAATCGATAGGATACGACCAATTGTTGAACATGCTACAGCATCTGATGTTGGAGTACGTGGCTACATTAGTTGCGTGATTGCTTGCCCCTATGAAGGTAAGGTTGATTTGCAAAAAGTTCGGGAGATTACACAAGAATTGTTGGACATGGGAATCAAAGATATTGCGCTAGGCGAAACGCTTGGAATTGCGGTACCTTCAGACATTTGTAGGTTGTTTGATGCGCTTGACGGTGTGCTTTCTCCTGAAAAGTCCATTTTGCATTTGCACGACACAAGTGGCAGGGGAATTGCTTGTGCTGCTGAAGCGATGCATTGCGGGGTTCTGAGTTTTGACGCTTCCTGTGGCGGTTTAGGTGGTTGTCCATATGCTCCAGGGGCCGCCGGAAACATTGCAACGGAAGACCTTGTTCATTTTGCTCATAGCAATGGAATTGAAACGGGTGTTGACCTCGTTAAACTTGTTGCTGCATCTGGGATTATCGAAAAAGAATTAGATTGTCCTCTGCGAAGCGCCACTTACAGGACATTCCAAGACGCACAAACACGTCCTAGTTCGTAATTGTTTTTTGAATTTTTGATTCGAGATATCTTCATAACATCATTGTCGATAACAACTGCTCTTGGGTGCGACGGAAACCCAAAGCAACCAGTGTTTATAACTGTGATTCCGTCTCGTTTCCAAATTCCTGCATGATGTATATGTCCTGTGATAACAAAAGAAGCAGAAGGAGCATACTGTTTAGTCCATTGAGCAACTATTGTTGGGTAGTTCCACCAACACTTCAAGACACTGTATGCTGCCGGTAGACCAAGCATCATCATGTGCAAAGGTGAGGGCCGATGTTGTTTGAACCTACCAGTAGCAGCCATGATTGAAGCATTCCGAGTTGCTATTAGTTGTTCCTTAAAACCATCCCCGTTACTTTGAATATATTTGTTGTTATGTTCAGCAATATGTTTACAACGCCAACTCCAAGGGGCTACTCCATTAATTGGTGTGTGGCCATGGAAAACAAGAGTTGCTTTGTTATGGAACCAAAGATGCTCTCTATCGCTAATAGTTGGATCATGGTTTCCACAAAGCAACGTAAGGTGCACGTCGTCCTCATCAGTTGCAGCAATTACATCATCAATTGCTTTAATAGAGGCATCCGATTGGTATTTAGAATGTAACTCCGAAGTGTCACCGTTTAAAACAAGTGCATCAAAACCCTGCCATAAAGGTCGAAGTTGATCAACGGATTTTACAGTGGAACTTCTTTTTCCAAAATGTATATCCGATAGTATTAATGTCCGGCTCATTTAACAACATACTCGACCATCTAGCAACAAGTTCGCAAAAAAAACAATCCCGCGGGTCGTTTATCGTGCTCATACCCGAAAACAATCCCGCGGGTCGTTTATTGATTATTCTGTTTGCCCAATAGTTATTGAATTTTTGCCTTGACGTTTGGATTGAAGAAGGCGTTGGTCAGCTTTTAATAACAGCGAATCGGCATCCATTCCATCCCAAGGAAAAGTAGATAAACCGCCAGAAATTGACAAAACACCAGTTGCTTCTACACCTAATTTCGGGAACCGTGCTTGAAGAACCTGTTCACGGAAACGTTTCGCTAGTATTTCAATCGTTGTAGGATGGTTGGATCCCGGTTCGCGTGGTGGTTCAGGGTCACAAAACAGCACAGCAAACTCATCTCCACCAATCCTACAAACATGGTCCCCTTTGCGGATAATAGTTCTTAGCAACTTGACAAGTTCACGGATTATTTCATCACCTGCGTCGTGGCCCCACTTATCGTTGTAATGTTTGAAATCATCTATGTCAAAAAGCATGACTGTTAGATGCCGTCTTGTATCTTTTGCTATCTTTAATTCTCTCGATAAACAAGTCCGAAGGAACCTTCTATTCCAAGCACCGGAAAGTTCGTCTTGATAAGCAAGTATTTTTAAATGCTGTTGTCTTCGGTATAAATCTAACCAACAAGACGTCCATCTAGCCCATCTGGTTAAATCTTGAGTAGTTGCTCCAATTGCAGTTAGCACTCCATGCTCTTCGTGTCCGTACCTTAGGGGAGCAACTTGAGCCGCTTTTGGTGCGCATGTGTCATCATCAACAATTGCACAAAAAGTCCAATCAGTTTGTTGCTTAAGTAAGTCAACAAGGGTTTCTTTGAATTGGGCTGGAGCGTGCATAAGAGACCTGACAAGATCGACATCTCCAAGAGCCGAAGAGTCGCGCACAGTTTTTGTTTCGTCAGTTATTCCTAAAATTGCATCTAGGTCGATTTTAGTCGACTGTAAATCTTCTATGGGCTGTGACTTTGCGTTAGCAACTGCTGAACAAAGCCGTGAAGCAGTAGTATCCTTTGAGATATTTACATCGGCCTGTTTATGTGTGTTGTTTTGACTCGCGACTACAATCACTGCAGTAGGATCAACTCTTCGAAGTGAGTCGATTGATGCTGTAGGATTCAGTTCAATAACTGATTCGTCAACAACAACTGCCTCAACTAAGTCAGCCGATGTACTTGTAGAAAGTTCTCCAATTGCGTCAAAAATTGTGCTCACGCGTTTTACTGGTTGTTCCATGCATGTAACAAGTGCATCGTCAAACTCTCCAGCGAACAAATAGGAACCACGCGTGTTTCGTTGTGAGGTCATTCTTCTACCTCACTTGGTTTGTTTTCAAGCAGCATTGAAAGTTCATTAGCATCCACTTCTTCTGAATGGACGATTGGCAGTTCGTTTATTGAGTCAACAACTGCTCCATGGTTATCTATATGTTGAATTCTCCCATCTCGAAGTTCAGAAACAATCACGGAAGGATAGTATTTTTTGATTGCGTTAATTAGTTCATTGACACCGTGTAAATCTTGTGTGTGAAGTAGAATTAGTTGTGGTGATTGTGGTTTATCACACCAAGCAAGGTTCTTTCTAAACAGTTCTACCTGTAGGCAGATTTCTGCCATGGCAAGAACCGGCTCGTGTTCAATGGTTGCTACTAGTTCGTGCTTGGTGATAACATTTTGTGCTGCATCAACGCGATCAAT
>CAZLCM010000120.1:0-3031 GCA_964558055.1 uncultured Isosphaeraceae bacterium
TTGGCGTTGGCTCTGGCTTGTTGCTTGGAGTCATTGGCGCAATTGCCCCTGCCCTACGCTGTTTACGATTACCAATCCCAGAAGCACTTCGCGCATCAGAATAAAAAGGAATACACATGAAACTATTTGTTACAACAATCCTCGCATCCATCCTTATTGGGTGTGGCGGAACAACTGAAGATACAACAGGATTACCTTCATCTTTCTTTACAACTGAAAGACCAAGTGATGTCAAAGATCTCGTCGAAGTGAAAAAGACCGCAAAGAAAGGTGACGAAGTTACATTTCTTGCTCGAATTGGTGGACGAAAAAACGCTTCGTTCGTGCCAACGCTTTCAATGATGATTGTTGCTGATCCTGCTCTTAAATCGTGCGAAGTTATGAGCGAAGAAGAACATTGCGCTACACCAGAAGATTATTGTTGCGAAGTTCCAGAGTCCTTAAGAGCGGGTCTTGGGACAATTCGTTTTATGGACAAATCGGGTGACGCCTATCCATTTTCAGTCGATGGTGACCACGGTATGGAGACCTTAAAATACGTTGTAATTTCTGGCAAAGTCCACGATATCTCTGAAAGCGGCAACTTCATTGTTGATGCTTCTAGGGTTTGGGTCGGCGGCAAACCGCATTACGGCGACCTTCGAGCGGGTAGCGGCGAATAAATCTATGTATTTCAATCAATGCCTGATACGATAAACAAATATGGTTCGTTATAGAGAGAGCAACGGTCTTAGGAGTTTCGGTCAGTTGATACGACCGTGGGGCGGGCAAATCACAATGGTTGTGGTTTTAGTAGGAATACTTGCTCTAGCAGACATGGTACTTCCTTGGGCACTGGCACTTCTTGTTGATGACGTATTTCCAGCACTTGCAAACGGTAATGGTGGCTGGGAACTTCTGACGATTATTCTCGCCTCACTTTGCGCAATTTACGTTATGAGAAATGTGCTGTTTTTTATCAGCCGCATGATTTCGGTTAGGGTTAGTGAACATGTTTGTTTTGATTTGAGGCAACGTCTTTTCGATCACATGCAACAACTTGGTATGGACTTTTACAAAGCCAACAGGCCTGGAAAAATTAGTTCTCGGGTTATGGATGACACGTTTAGAATTCAGACGTTCATCCAAGATAAATTACCAACGCTGATTCGATATATCATTGAATTTCAAATTCTCTTAATCCTCTTGTATGTTGTAAACTGGAAACTCGCACTTGCAAGCACAATTGTCTTGCCGCTTCATCTTTGGACCTATAAGAAGTTTTACCTACCAATAAGAGACAGCCACCACAGGGCTCAAGAACACCTAGCAGAAGCACATGGAAACCTAGTTGAAACATTTATGGGTGCTCAAGTTGTTAAGGGTTTTTCTGCTGAAAAACGAGAATCAGATTCTTTTTTGCAAACAATCCGGGCAGGTAGAGAAGATCAGATAAAAACCAAACGGTTCCAGTTTGCACAAAAGGTAGTTGCTGACTTAATTGTTGGTGCAGGCACTGTTCTTCTGCTTGGATATGGAGCATGGGAGGTTTACGCTGGCAGCATGACCATTGGTGTGTTTCTTATGTTTTTCTGGTACGTTCGTATGCTCTACCCTGCTGTATTAGAAATTATTAGTGGAACTGGACATTTTTCACAAACGTCAGCAAGTGTTGACCGCGTTCTAGAAATGCTTGATGAGCCAATCGACAATATTGCATACGACATGCGAACTCGTTCACAAACTATTCAACTTGTTGGTCCTATCGAATTCTCGGATGTTTCTTTTTCCTTTGATAAGAATACTCCAGTACTAAACAACATCAATCTCTGCATTGATGCTGGAGAGCACGTAGCAATTACTGGCCCAAGTGGTGGTGGAAAAAGTACTCTAATAAGTTTAATGCCACGTTTTAATGATCCTTCAAACGGGACAATCAAAATCGGCGGGCACGACATTAAAGATATGCGTTTGCAAGATATCCGAGGGATGTTTGGAATCGCTTTTCAAGATGCTTTTTTGTTTAACTCAACGATTGTCGATAATTTGCGGTACGCAAAACCAAGCGCAAGTACAAAAGAAATCGTTGACTGTTGCATTTTGACTGGAGCGCATGATGTAATTGAACAACTTCCAAATGGTTATAACACAAGAATTGGTGACTACGGAATCGAACTTTCGCACGGCCAAAAGCACCGAATAAACCTAGCAAGAGCCCTCGTTAGAAACCCACAAACGTTGATTATTGACGAAATAACTGCTTCAATTGAAGAAACTGCAGCAAAACGAATCATAAAGGAAGTTCTAGAGCACATGTCCGGTAGAACCGTCATAATAGTCACACATGATTCAGCAATCCTTGAACTCGTCCAACGTGTTGTGACCTTGGACAAAAAAACAATTATGAATGACCAATACAGAGACACATCAAATATGAAACATCCTACAGCAAAATTAGGTGCCCTTCTTCTTTCAATCTCTATGTTTGTTGGATGTTCTACAACGACTACAACGAATTCAATATCTCTTGAAGAACCCAAGAGCACGGGTATCGTCTTCTCTGAAGAAAAACCAGTTGACTTAGTTGCTTTTGCCGACGCATTTGAAACAATGATGTCGAAACAAATCAAACCAGTTAAACACGCTAACATCACAGATCCATCGAAATCACAGGCACCAAGCCCAACTGAAATTGCAGAACAAGTCGAGATATCTGAACAACCCAAGTCCACCTCTATATTGTTAGATCTCCCAAGATTGAACGATACAGAATTAGGAGAAGTTTTACAACGACTTACTAACATCTACTCTCTTGAGCATGGATACGGAATCGGCAGCAACTCACTCGATTCACTTCTTCCTGAGACACAAAAGAGTGTTACTGGTCTGTTAACATTAACAAAAAAAGAAAATGGTGTTACAAAAATTCTTAGATTTGGCCACCAGCCATTCCTTTCCCAACCGGACCAACTTTGGGTTGAAGGTTTTACGATTGAAAACAATGTTTTTTCAGAAAATACTGATGCAAAGTTGTGTGAAACATACACAACTA
>CAZLCM010000121.1:0-3028 GCA_964558055.1 uncultured Isosphaeraceae bacterium
AAACCCACCTAGAGCGTCTAATAAGCGCCGTAGGTGATTTTTCTTAATGGTTTTGAAGACAATTTTGTGTTTTTTTAGAGAAAATCAAGATATTTTCTTGACACTATCAAGATAATAGTGCAAATTACTTATGTCCGTTAGCCGGATATAGAACACACTGATTGTTCGCCCTTAGAGGGGTGAGGGATCAATCATAGTTTTTGTGAGAACAGAAGTTGTGATTTTGCCGAATTCAAAAGGTGTGTCAAGGGACGGGCAAGCCGTGAGAATTCGGCACAGTTAGGATCAATACCTTGTTGGTGTTGAGAAAATGTAAGGGAACATAACCTTAACCTGAGAAAGAGGTTGTGCAACAGACAAACGCTTCCACGTCCTGTTGCTTGGTAATCTTCAGTTTCCCAAACATTAGGGCTCTTGGCCGGCAAGAGCCCTTTTTCATGCAACTAAATAAATGTGGATCTGAGCCGAATTAATTAATTATTTCTGAAGTGAGCAAGCGCCAAGAAGTCCTGCATCTGGGCCAAGTTTGGTTTGCAAGAGTGAACATTGTTTGCAGTGCTCTGGAAAGACGTCTTTTAGGAATTGCTCTCGAATAACTTTTAGATATGGTTCTCCAAGTGCTTCGATTAGCCCTCCGCCGAGCACAACTTTATCTAACGAAAGAAGAGTGATTACATTTGCAATTGAAGTACCAATTCGTCTAGCACCATCGTTGACTGCCTCGGTGATTCCTTGATCTTTGTTGTAGCCGGAAACAATTGCGTCTGTATCTAGGGCTTGGTTTTGAAGAACTGTTTGTAGGCCACTGCGGCTTGCGAATCCTTCAAGTACCCTAACTGGTGCGTTTGGATGGAACTCGCTTATTCCCATCCCAAATTCGCCACCTGTTCCAAGTGGCCCGCGCCAGATTTTTCCATCTAGAATAAGACCGCCACCTATGCCTGTTCCGATCCAAACAGCAAACATTGAGTCACAGCCGACTCCAGCACCAAAATTAAACTCTCCCCATGCAGCCGCCGTCACATCGTTCTCGATTACGACCTTGCAGCCAAGAGAATCTGAGATACTTTTTCCAAGCGGTTCGTTGTCCCAGTCCAAATTTTGAGCTCTAAGAACAACGCCATTGTTAGCGTCAACGCTTCCCGCGACGCTAATCCCTACGCTTGACACATCGTCTCCAGCAAGTTCACGAATAGCACTGCAGGTTTGTTGTACCACGCCTTTGAAATTACTTCTTGCAACTATAGGTTGATGGAGTCGTTCAATAACTTTGCCATCTTCAACGATGCCAACTAGTAAATTTGTCCCTCCAATATCTACGCCAATCATATTGAGTTCGGAACCTTAGTGTGAAAATCAGTTGCATTTTGGAACATGTTTGCTGCTCTAAGAAGAGTGGCATCGTTGTACCAAGAACTTTGTAGATGCAAGCCGATAGGGAGCGGGCTATTAGTAGAGTTTGAAAAACCACACGGAATAGAAATGCCACAGATACCTGCGATGTTTGTATTGGCCGTGTAAACGTCACAGAGGTACATCGATAGAGGGTCTGCTTTCTCTCCCAATTTAAATGCAGTTGATGGAGTAGTTGGGCCAAGAATAACATCGCACTGTTCAAATGCTTTTTCATACTCTCTGCATATAAGGCGTCTGGTTTTTAATGCGTTGTTGTAGTACGCATCGTAGTAGCCGCTGCTTAACACGTAAGTGCCTAACATAATCCTGCGCTTTACTTCACTGCCAAATCCCTCTGCACGACTTTCTGAATAGAGTTCAAACAAATCCTTGCATGGTTTCTTGGTTCGATGGCCATAACGAATACCGTCATACCTTGCTAAGTTGCTAGAGCATTCTGCTGGTGCAAGGACGTAGTAAGTTGAAATCCCAACCTCTGTGAGTGGCAAGTCAATGTCAACTATGGTTGCTCCTAGTTCTCGATATGTTTCAATTGCTTCTTGAATTGCAGTGGAAACATCTGGATCGTTTTGGCTACCAAGATACTGTGATGGAATCCCAATTCGTATTCCGTTTATTGGGGTATCTATATGCTCCGTAAGGTTTGGTGAAGATTCGTCTTTGCAGGTCGAATCAAGCGCATCAGAGCCCGAAATTGCCTCAGTTATTCGTGCAGCATCATCTACTGTAGTCGAGAAGGTGCCTATCTGATCCAAACTTGATGCGAATGCAACAAGCCCGTAACGGCTGACTAACCCATAAGTAGGTTTATAACCAACAATTCCGCATAATGCGGCTGGCTGTCTAATTGACCCCCCAGTGTCTGAACCCAGAGCAGCGTCGCATAGGCGAGCGGCGACTGCTGCTGCACTACCTCC
Source organism: uncultured Isosphaeraceae bacterium (assembly GCA_964558055.1). Lineage (GTDB taxonomy): Bacteria > Planctomycetota > Phycisphaerae > Phycisphaerales > SM1A02. The sequence goes on from CAZLCM010000121.1 coordinate 2,334, forward strand.
AGAAGAGCCACCCGGAACTCTTGTTCTGTCCCAAGGATTTAAGACAGGACCCCAAGCACAGTGCTCAGTTGAGGAGCCCATTGCAAACTCATCGCAGTTAGTTTTGCCAACGAGTGTTGCACCAGATTGGAGAAGTCGATCAATGACGGTTGCATTAAAGGGGCTCTTGTAACCCTCAAGCATTTTAGAACCACAAGTAGTTGTGCCCGATTTTGTGGCAATGTTATCTTTTATAGCAATTCTCATATTTTGAAGAGAACCACTTTCAGTTTCTCCTTTTTCTTCCCAAGTTTCATGGAAGGCATTTAAATTGTCTAAAGATTGAAGTGTTGTCACGCGTCACCGCCTAGTACTTTTGGGACATCAAAAAAGACATCTTTTACTTCAGGAGCATTCACGAGTACTTGCTGTTGAGTAAGAACAGGACCGATAGAGTCATCTCGATAACTATTTATTAACTCAGTTGGGTGGTCTAAAGGTTCAACACCATCTGTATCTACTTCGCTTAGACGGTCAATGTGTTCAAAAATAGTCCCTAGGTCTTTTTTTGCTTGCTCAATTTCCTCCGAAGAAAGAGAGATTCGGGATAATTTGGCAACGTGGCGTACTTGTTCGGATGTCAGTGAAGTGTTCATATTGGGAAGCGTAGCAGAATCCCATCATGTATCATAAGGGTCTATGGCTTCAAATAAACT
>CAZLCM010000122.1:0-2998 GCA_964558055.1 uncultured Isosphaeraceae bacterium
GCAGCCATAAGTGGTGTCTTTTGAGCTTTGGGTAACCGGCCGTCCTTCTTTTTACCCGATTTATACCCAAAGGAGGTTGTTTGAGTTACACAGTATTAGCAAGAAGATATCGATCAACTACATTCGAAGATATAGTTGGGCAAGAGCCAATTGCGAAAACTTTGAGAAATGCTATTGACTCAAATCGAACTGCCCATGCTTACTTGTTCTCTGGCACTCGTGGTGTAGGAAAAACATCTATGGCGCGTATTTTTGCTAGAGAACTAAATCGTTCAGGCAATCTTAGTGAAGAAGATGCAATCGGTGATGCAGTATTGAGAGGGGAGGACTTGGATGTAATTGAAATTGATGGCGCTTCTAATCGAGGTGTAAATGAAGCAAGGGATTTAATTGCTGCCTCTGGTCTTGCTCCAACAAGATGCAAGTATCGTATTTACATTATTGACGAAGTTCACATGCTTACAACTCCAGCGTTTAATGCTCTTTTAAAAACCATGGAGGAGCCGCCTTCGCACGTAAAATTTATTCTTTGCACAACCGAACCACATAAAGTCCCTGCAACGATACAGAGCAGGTGCCAACGCTTTGATTTTCGCGCTATACCCTCTGCAAAAATTGCTACTCACCTTTCCTTTGTTCTTGAGAAGGAGGGAATTAAGGCAGAACCGGAAGTTGTTGCTGAAGTATCAAGGATTGGCAATGGCTCAATGCGTGATGCTTTATCTGTTCTTGACAGACTGTTATCCAGCGGTGCACAAGAAATCAAATTGACTGATATGGAAGAACTTCTAGGGCTACCTTCCCAGAAAGCAATTACTTCTCTTTGCATTGCAATTTCGCAATGCAACTTAGAGAATGCATTTCAGGCATCTGATGAACTTATATGTTCTGGAATCTCTTTAGATCGCGTCTTAGAGGTTTTAGCGAATTCTCTTCGGAACGCTCTAGTTTCAATAGTATGCGGTGGGAACTCTAATATTCTTGAACTTTCGGATGAAGGGCTAAAAGAGGCAGCAGCAATAGGTGCTGCATTAGATGAGGGCGTGCTTACTCATATGATTGCCCTTTGTGATGCCTCAAGCAGACAAGTAAGAAGAGCCGGAAGTGGCAGAGCCCTTTTTGATGCAACTTTAGCACGACTCTGCATGTCTGGACAACTTGCTGAGGCAGGCAACGTGCTATCAAGTTCTACGAGCGTTACGAAAAAAAAAAGAGAAACTAAACCAGTCGCTGCTAGATTAGAACTTGCTGCAAAGGAAGTTGATAATAGTAAGGGATCAAGTGTTGCAAACGGTAAAGATGAGAAAAAGCCATTAACTTGGGAACTGATGAAAACAACAATTTCATCAACTGCGGGCTTAAAAAGAATTGCTAGTTATCTAGAGTTTGTATCTTTTAAAGATGGACATTTGGACTTGTTGATAAACGAATCAGGACGTGATTCTACTAATTATGTTATGGCGCAAAGGCAAAAAATAGAAGAAGTTCTATCTTCTGCCCATTCCAAAAGTATTAAATTGTCGATTGCTAATTCAACTGATAATCAGCCAGAAATAGATACTTCTTCTCTTGAAGCCGTTAACGGAAATGAACTTGTGGATACTGCAAGAGGTCTTTTTGACGGTACTGTTGTTCAAGTAAAACAAGTAAGTAAGGATGATAAATAATGTCCTTGCGTGATTCAAAAGGGACTCCTGAACCAGTACGCAGGTTGCTAGATGGGTTAACTCGCCTTCCGGGTATCGGTAAACGAAGCGCAGAACGAATTGCTTTTTTCTTGATTAAAGATACAGAACAAGAAGCACTTGACCTTAGTCAAGCAATTGAAGATGTTAAAAAAAAGGTTCTTTGCTGTTCTGTTTGTAATAACATTGCTGACACGAGTCCGTGTCCTATTTGCAGTGACGATTCAAGGGATGCTTCTACAGTCCTAGTCGTCGAGCAACCTCGTGATTTAATCCGTCTTGAAGCGACATCTATGTACAAAGGTATTTACCATGTTCTTACAGGAAGGATTGATCCTTTGTCTGGCATTGAACCGAGCGATTTGACAGTTGATGCCTTGTTAATGAGAGTTGATGATGTGACGAATAACGCTAGGGGCTGCGAAGTTCGGGAAGTTATCTTAGGTCTCAATCCAAATTTGGAAGGAGATAGCACATCGCTTTTTTTAGCAAAAAAACTTCAGGAAAGAGGGGTCAGGGTAACACGCCTTGCAAGAGGGCTTCCAAGCGGTTCACAAATTGAATATGCAAATACACAGGTTCTTTCTGATGCAATTGCAGGAAGACAAGGCATGGGCTGACGTGTATGCGATTTGAAACTAGCCAACATATTCAAACTGGACAACAACTTCAACTTGCTCCACGAATTATTCAGACCATGGAGATTATGCAGTTGCCGTTGCCTGCTCTTGAGGAAAAAATCGAGCATGAATTGGAGTCAAACATTGCTCTTGAATTAGAAGATCCATCTCAAGAAGAACCAGCGCAAGAACCAGAAGAGAGTGATGAGTTTGAAATTGAGGATGATTACTCAGACGCTCCAGTCAAAAAAGCAGCACCTATTGATGGCCGTGACCCGAAGTTGGATGTGTTAGCAAATATCCGAGCAAGACAAGAAAGTTTGTCTGAACAACTATTGCACCAATGGAGTTTTGCTGAGGTAACTCAGCGAGAGTTATCAATAGGGAACTCTCTAATTGGATTGATTGATGCAGATGGTTTTTTGACTAGCACAATGGAGGAGATGTCAGAACAAATTACTCTTGATGTTGAAGAAGAGCCAAGTAATCAAGAGTTGTTAAATGTGATTAGTGCTTTGCAAAGTTGGCTTGACCCACCAGGAATTGCTGCTAGGTCATTGCAGGAATCACTGCTAATTCAAATCGCAAATTATGCAGAAGATGATCCGAATTCATGGAATGATGTGAGAACTTTAGTTGAAGAACACCTAGATGATTTAATCTCAAACAAACTCCCAAAAATTGTTTCATCAA
>CAZLCM010000123.1:0-2967 GCA_964558055.1 uncultured Isosphaeraceae bacterium
TTTGCCCAATTTTCTTGGGAAAAGCAAAGGATCGCAGGTAAAGAATGTCTTGTTCTGTGTTGGTTTCTTTCAACTTAGCCATGTAATCAAATTTACCGATACTTTGTGCACCAGTTCCTTTAACCGCTTTATATATCTTTGACCAAAACTCATCCGCGCCTGGAGCCCCCGATTTGCTTTTTTTGACACCCGAGTCGTCGGCAGCAGTTACCTCTGTCAACGAAGTTGCGACAAGTGCGTCTGTTATTGCCATCTCCATGGCTGATGTGTCAGGGTATTTATTTTTAACCAGATCCAGCACCTTAACTATGTCGTTATAGCGAGCCTTGTACCTCTTTTCTCGATAGCCATAGCAGAAATAGTACAAGTCCATCTTCCATTCAGAATCTTGGTTTTGTTCATCATTTTTTTGCTTCCAATTTTCGAGATATGTTTCTTCGTCCTTATCTAGTCGAATATGCTCTGCATCAAAGAGTTCGTCTTTGTTCCATTTGGTGAAATTTGGCTCACGTGTTAACCACTTATAGATAACCGGGTATGCAATCTGAATACTAATTAAAACAAAGAGTAGGAAATTTCTTGTTTCATCTTGAGGGGCTTCAGTGATTCCCAATCGTCTTTGCTTGATAACATGAAGATCTCTTACCAACTTTAAGCAATTTACAAGGCGTTTAATCGTTCTGGGATTAGAACCAGTCGTATGATTTATAACTTGCGCCTGCTGAGTCTTATCCTCAGCCCTAATTTTAAAATTAATTTGTTCGAAGCATTCATTTACATAGGGTTCGATTTTATAATCGCCCATGGGCATATGAAATGGCAACTGTATAATTTTGTCAAAGAACGACCTGTATTCCCACTCATTGTCTTCATTTTCGGAACCAAATTTCTCTTTCAGTCCCTTTACAACAACCTGATAGTCGATAGCGAGTACGAATACGCAATATTGTAAATCAAATATATTTTTCAGTAATTCAAGGATTGCAACTGCATCCTTTGGGGGCAACCTGTCCAAATCATCTATGTAAATAACACGCGTTTTTTCTGTTTTTGTCAGCAACTCATACAATTTCTCGCGCAGAACCCTTATGTCGGATTTGTTGTTGTCAACCGCAGCTCTTACGTCTACGCCAACCTTATGTTTGCTTGCTTGGTCTGCTAGTCGGCCTGCAATCCTACCAAGATTCTTCACAGCATTCAGAACTTTCTTCTTCTCGTCTGATGCAATATTTTTCGTCAACTCTACGCATATATCCTCTGCTATTGCGAACAATGCTTTCTCTGGCGTGCTGCATAATGAATGTTCCCAAGCATTGATCCATATCTGCTCAGGTTTAGGTTCACTTTCTTTAGGTTTACTTTCATGAATGTTGTCGTAGATTACATTAAGCAAAGAAGTTTTTCCGCTTCCCCACTCCCCCTGGACCCCAATCGTCATCGGCGTATTAGTCTTAAGAATAAAATTCGTTAAAACTTGAGCATAATCTTCGACTTCAAGTTTGTCCCCTTGCTTTGTTGTTGCTTTTCGAGTTTTACTAGTGATTCTTGGAATTGATTGATCAGCCAAACCACGACCATTTTTTGCCATAACTACTGCTCCTTCCTAACAAATTTCACGCTACCAATCCTTGGGATCCATTTCACCTTCGCATCGGTAGACTTCATTGCCTTCAGAATCATGTATTAACACATACTCAACATTAAAGTCGCCATCATGGCATGTAACACTCGCCTCTGGACAGTAGCGACCCTTCTCCAGACCATCATCTAATTCATCTGTCAAACTTTCTACGCTTTCTGATTTAAATGACTCCGTTGTGGTATATCTAACCTCCTCGTCCCAGTAGTAAACTTCCCAAGTTACTTCGAAGTCCTGCATTTCGCCCAGAAGTTCTTTATTCACATAATCACGAACTGCCCGGTCTACTTCCATCGCAGCGGCAACAAACTCTGGATCGGCTTTAAGCGTATCACTTGCATATTGACACGCATGAAAATTGTGCCCAATAGCTGCAAGCACAATCTCTTGATCCGATTTAAAAATTTCATCCATCGATTGAAGCGAATAACCGTTTGTCTTCATCGCTTCAAGCACAATCTCTCGGTCAGTTTTAAATGAATCGTCTGCATATTGAAGAGCTTCGCCGCTTTGCTTCACAGCAGGGAGCACAATTTCTCTGTCAGATTTAAGTGAATCGTCTGCATGTTCAAGCACACGACCATCCTGTTTCACTGCTGCAAGTACAATCTCTCTGTCAGATTTAAGTGAATCGTCCGCATGCTCAAGCAATCGTCCCGCTTGCTTCACTACAGCAAGCATAATCTCATGATTAGCCCACAACAAAGGTTTCGCGTCATATTCACGGAAGAATGCCTTGGCATCTGCGCCTGCTTTGATGAGTGCTATAAAAACTTCAGGATTCTCATTGGTAGCCTCTTGGCGAATCTTAAGCCACTCGTGGCGGGGCGTGAAGTAATTATCATTACTAAATGCAGCTTTATAAAGTGCAGTATCACCATCTTCATTGGTGGCGTTGGGATTTGCGCCAGCCTCAATCAGGGCTGTAACCTCATCAACCGAAACCTTGGATTCCCGATCTAATGCTTCCATCAATTCTCTGTTTAAATCAGTCATTTAATTACAAACCACCCCTTCGGCATCTTGACCTGCCCCCATTAGTTGTACCAGTTTTTGGGGGGCTTGTCAAATTGCCTACAACTGATTTCATTTTTCTTGTCAAGAAACCCTTTCAATCCTTCGTAAATCATCACCATCGCCATTGTGTCTAATTCGCAATACTTGAGCAATGCTGTCTGTAACTTTTTGAATTCTTGATCACTCATGTCTGTAAATTGCATTCGAGCGTATGCCGTCATAGCCGCACCGCCATGATTTAATTCATCATCAAAAAATAAGTTAGTCGTATCCTTATCTGAACTGTCTTCAAACAATTTTGGTAGCAACTT
>CAZLCM010000124.1:0-2964 GCA_964558055.1 uncultured Isosphaeraceae bacterium
GAGCGAAAGTGACTGTCACTAGAAATCGCGTGAGTTAGTCGTGTTTATCAAAGTTGCTGTCACAGTGCTACCTCGCAGCCGGACTTTTCAGATGCATAAACCGCTTCGATAATTTGTTGTACTCTGCGACCATCTTCTCCACTGCCAACACCAACATCAAGTTGGTTGTTAGCAATTGCATTTGCAAATGCAAGGTGCTCCCCATCAAAGGCGTCGTTCCATGCATCTGTCAATTCAACCGATATTGTCTCACTGATTGGCTTTCCATCTTTTGCGTGTCCAAAAACTAATTCATCTGACCATAAGTCAATGACGAGGGAACCTTTTGACCCTTCAATGAGTAGTCCATCTTTAAGAGAATTTTCGGGAAGATGCGTCGCCCATGCAACATCAAACGATAACGAAGTCCCGCTTGAATCAGTAACAAGTGCACGCACCCTATCCTCTACATCAAACGTACCTCTCTCGACTGGCGTTGACCACATTTCTTCGTACGCGTATGTTTCAGAAGTAAATGATTGTGTGCATTTACCGTGTACACGAACCGGTTCATGCTTACTAGTCATATACATCACCAAGTCAATAAGGTGGACACCAATATCAATTAAACAACCACCGCCGCTCCTTGCTTTTGTTGTAAACCAGCCACCTAAACCGGGAATCCCACGCTGGCGAAGTAGTGTTGCCTGCACATAGTTAATTTCACCAATATCGCCACGCTCGATTATTTGTTTAGCAATAATTGCAGCAGGTGAAAAACGACAAACGAAGCCCAATTGTAATTGCTTATCTGAATCATCACGTGCTTGCAAAATATCATCACACTCTTGTAACGACATCGCCATCGGTTTTTCAAGGAGAACGTGTTTCCCCGCTTGCAACGCTTCGATAGCAAGTGGTGCGTGTCTATCATTTGGAACAGCAATCACAACACCCTCTATCTCATTTCTTGCAAGTAACGACTCTACGGTCGGAAGTACATCGCAATGATGAGCCGTTCCAAATTGTTCAGAGCGGTTTTTTCGTGGATCATGAACTGCAACTATATCTGTACCAACTCGTGCTGCCGATTCAGCGTGCACATTCGCGATCATACCAGCACCAATGATTCCAATAGATGTCATCGAACGGACTCTATTGTCTTGTTGAATTGGATGTTGCGTTCTTCAAGTTCAGCAAGTAGGCGTTGCACAATTGCATCATCCGTTCCAAATGTCTCGGGTGGATGCACGCCCGGAAGATCAATTGTCTTATCTGCTAGCATTCTGCCAATTGCCGCTGCAGGAAACGCCGTTGTCCTTGCCATACTCGACTGATCTTTTTCCGAATCGTAATAATCGAGCAAGTCCCAGTAGAGTAGCACGTGTTCTTCGCCAATCGTCCCCTCCGCTTCAACGCGCATGACGATTAAGTCAGCTTCGCCTTGTTCGAACTTCCAGCCATCTATCAATATTTTTGCTGTCATATCAATAGGGCGCACTTGTTGATTGCCAACGTCGATTGGTTCATTAGAAAAGAAACCACCAGCGCGCAAAACTTTCATGAGTTCGATATGGCCGGGATACCGCAACGTTCGTTCCTTCATAAAAGGAACGTCTAGAGTATCGCAAAGAGTTCGCAAGCCATCAGAATTAAATGCTTCAAGTGTCCCCACGCCCGGAAGATCCATCAATACCCCTTCACTTAGAGCTTCACGAGTCACAATTTGTCCATGTTCGACTAAACGAGCTGGGCGAATATATTCTTCGATAACATCCCGCGGGCTAAATGGGGCTTTGTATTCCCAAGGCCATGTGCGCTCGATAGGCAAGCCACCGACAACTATATCTAATCGTTCGCAAGTATCCAAAAGATGAACAGCATGGGAACAAAGCAAATGACTCATACCCGGCGCAACACCAAAGTCAACGATACAAGTTACGCCATGTTCTTTTGCAAGTTGATCAAATTTTCGTGGATCTTCCGCCATGAAGGAAATATCACAGTAGGGTTTCCCTGCTTTAATCACGGTTTGCAGCGCGTCAATCCCTAGCCAACTTGGGAGAGCACCAAACACAACATCCGCTTCTGTTGCTAGTGCGGCAATAACTTCTTGATTACTGCAATCAACTTCACGAATCGCAATCGTTCCATTTGAACGCTCAGCGACTTTTGAAAGTGCTACCTCTGATCTATCAGCGATTGTTACTTGAAGTCCACTTTCGGAAAGGTCTTCTGCAATTACAGAACCGACCATTCCTGCTCCAAATACAACTGCTTTCATTACCATTTGTTTACCACTTCTCAGAAATTTCGTCAATCTTTGTTTTCTTGCCGGACTTCATGTGTGAAATAGTGGCAATGGTGGAGATAACAAAGTTGACAAGGACGAGAAGCCAAATAAACCAATTTGAACCAGGCAAACTGTCATCACCCATGAGTCCAATGAATGCAAGAATTGTTCCAAAAATCACAAAATACATCATGAATACACGCATAGCGTGGCTTCCCTTCGTTTTTGACTTTGGATTTGAGGAATGGTGTGCGTGGTTTTTTACGTTTTTACGCTTATTTGACTGTGTCATCGATATTTTTTCTCCAAAAAGGACGTTCAAAGGGTCTATTCTACATTGCTAGGGAACTTTTCGCCTTTTTTTTGAACAAATCCATTCACAAAAGGGAATAGTCACCATAGAAGGGAATGGCTCACGGTTGTTATGTTTCCAAGAGCCATTGACAATTGATACTCATAAAGGCACTTCCCTGAAACGAAGTGCCAGCAGTTCAAGGAAATATTCCGAACTGCTCCCGAACGCACCACGGTGGTGCAATCGGGTCTTGAAAAAGCCACGGCCTGACGCGACCACGAAAGTTGCAAGCCGCTTGACCAAGGAGAGCATGACGTGACCGTTACTACAACAAGAGCAAACCTAGTACTCGAACTCTTCGACGCTTACTACAAACGCGTCTATTGCTTCACTCGCA
>CAZLCM010000125.1:0-2927 GCA_964558055.1 uncultured Isosphaeraceae bacterium
AAAACCTCCCCTGCTATTCAGTGATGCCTGCGCGAATCAGGTCACGACGCTGTGTGGTTAAAAGCCCTCTCGTGACATTCGCAATGGCCTAGTATGGAGATCGCGAGTGTCGCCACTACCAATTATCGTTGTTTCACTTCTCTCAAATCCTTGGGCTGATTCCATTACGTCATTCGACGAAGGAATCGGCGGAGCGGTTGGTTACAACTTTCCAGAGACGTCTCTTGGTGAGCCAAGTCGTTTCACTGGAGAAGATGTTTGGCCTGGGGTCGTTAGCCCGTTCAACGCCCCTTGGTTTGCAAACGAAATAGTTTCGATAGGGGCTGGCGGTCATCTTGTCGTTGCATTCGATGAACCAGTGCAAGACGATCCTTCGAACCCTTGGGGAGTTGACATTCTTATTTTTGGAAACACAGGTTGCGTTGACAATTCCTATCCAAATGGATTAGTGGGTGGTTTGTTCAGCGATGATGGTGGTCTTATTGAGGTTTCACAAGATGGAAAAGAGTGGTCATTAATAACAACAATTGAAGCTGATGGTCTTTGGCCAACTCGCGGGTATTTAGATAGTCAACCATACGACTCCGTTGCTGGCTCTGAGCCATCAACCTTTACTCTTCCAGTCGACCCACGGCTAACCATTGACGATGTTCTGAACCTAAACAACGATGAGTTGATGGCGCTATATCAAAATTCAGGCGGAGGAACTCCAATCGATATTTCTGAAACTGGTCTATCAGAAATTTCTTTTGTGCGGATTTCGGTAGACGAGTCAGCAAAACTAACCCCTGAAATTGACGGGTTTGCTGATGTAACCCCACAAATAGTTGGGGATGTAGACATGGACGGTAATGTTGATGTCAATGATTTATTAATCCTTATAGGGAGTTTTGGCGAACTTGAAGTTGGCGGTCCTCTTGCAGATTTCAACGGTGACTTTTTTGTTGACGTAACCGATTTACTTGACCTAATAGGCAATTGGTCATGAAGAAGGGCTTCTCTCTCGTTGAACTAATGATTGTCTTAGCGGTTGTTGGAATCATCACATCAATTTTGATTCCAACAATCGGAGGATCAAGAGCGCTTGCACAAACAACTCTTTGCAAGGCGCACCAAAGGCAACTTGTCTTTGCTGCAACTAGTTTCCGAAATGATTACCAATCGTACCCCCCCGCAGTTGTATCAATGCAAGTGCATTGGGATGACGAATCGATACTTTGGCAATATCTAGATTGTGCAGAGGGGAAAATGTTATGCCCAGAACACAACGATCCTACCTACTCAACTACGGGCTATAACTACAATGCAATGCTCGGTGATGAGTATCAACTCGGAAGCGGTATTACCGTAAAAGGAATACCCATTTCAGATTGTGCACATCCTGCAAGTTGTGCTATCTTTGGTGACGGACACGACAATAAATTTATGCGCGCAACCTTGAGTAATGTTTCAATTAGGTGTGGAGGAAGGCAATCTTATCGTCATCAACGTTCAACGGTAGTTGGTTGGCTCGATGGTCATGTAAGCGCTCAAGATCTAAAGTTCAATAACAATTGCTCGCAAGAAGACCATGTTGGATTCTTGAGTGAAGATAATTCAGCATACGACCCAAGAATTTTAAATTTTTAATTCTACGCCAGAAAACGACCCGCGGGATTGTTTTATGGGTACCAAGGGAAAGCAAGGCACGAAACGATATCCCCTTCTAGCAATTCGTCCTTTGATGATGGGAGTTGAACAAGCCCATCCGTCTTTGATGTGTGTACTAAATCACCAGACCCCTGCCAATTTGGAACGGTCACTTTGCCATCGTAAAGTTGGCATGGCCTAAAACAAAGACGGTTTGGATTTGGTTGGGCTTTTGCTCCAAGTGGCGCTTCTTGCCAAGGTAAATCGGCAGATATCCCTTGCATAACGCGAACAATCGGCCACCCAAAAACACAACTGCACGCAAGAGCTGAGACAGGATTTCCAGGAAGTCCAAGAACGATAGCGTTCTCATGCTTGCCGACAATAACGGGTTTGCCCGGCTGAATTTTTGCACCTTTTACTACTAATTCAACTTCGCAGTTCGAAAACGCCTCTGGGAAAAAATCTCGTTTTCCAGCACTAATTCCACCAATAGTGACAAGAAGATCGCACCTTCCGTCAAGGGCTTGTGTAATTGCATCGTTCGTTAAATTTGGATCATCAACTATGTGGTGTGTTTCTATAACATCGCATCCCATCGAAGCAAACGCTGCCCTTAGCATTGGGTTATTCCCGTTTCGTATCTGGTGTGGCAACGGTTGTTCATTTGGTTCAACAACTTCATCACCACTTGTTAGCACGATTACTTTTGGCTTTGTTATCACATCAATCTCATGCAATCCAACGCTCGCTGCAATACCGATGTGTTGCGGGGAAAGTTTTGTGTGTTTTGAAACAAGCACATCCCCAACTTTTGCATCAACGCCACAAGGGTGAATTGATTTTCCTTTTTTAACTTCGCTACAGTGAAAAGTCACCTTCTTCGAACCGTTATCTGTTAGTTCGTGTTGCACAACAGCATCAAAACAATCGGGTACTGGTGCACCGGTTGCTATAGAAACGCAAGTTTGAGGAGTATGTGTGCCTTCAAAAGAACTTCCTGCGGCAACCTGCCCCACTACTTCCATTGAGACACCATCGCGAACTTCACTTGCAACAACAGCAAATCCATCCATCTGGCTACGGTTGTAAGGAGGTAAATTTCTGTCAGCAATGATGTCAGTGGCTAACAAACGACTGAGAGCTACATCGAGTTTTACTTTTTCGCAATTGCTCGTTTTTTCAACAATTCCAAGCGCACTCTCAAGTGCTTTTGAGTAGGAAGGAAGCGTACTCATCAACCGCCACTCACAGGAGGCAAAATCGCAATAGTACAACCATCTTGCAAAGTGCTCTCT
>CAZLCM010000126.1:0-2907 GCA_964558055.1 uncultured Isosphaeraceae bacterium
ACTCATTATCTCTTAATTGTTTTCGCTCATGCAAAACGATTTTGTGGGCTTTTGCTTTGCCGTTGTCAGTTGCAAATTCTGGGTTGTGAAATGTTCTCCCTTTGATGTGCGACTCTCTGTTCTCATCAAAACCATGCAAGCATGAAGCAAGTAATGTTCTGATTGTATTGTGGTTTCTGTATCTCTCCCATTCAAGAACTCCGATTCCATTACTTGCAACATCAACTATCACGTCCACCTCGCTTCTTGGCCCTTGATACCTCCGACATCCACCAGAACTATGACGAACAAAATTGAACATTGATTCCTGCGTTGTTAAACCATTTTCTTCGTCGCGAGCGAGAACGGGTAGGATTAATGTCTCTTCCCCTCGCCCTGCAAAATGTCCTTGGTTTAATGTAGTTGACATATACGAAACCAGTTTTATTTTTGCCATTGCATCCATTGCAAACCGAGTGTCGGGATTTGATCCAATCAAGTTACCTCCCAAACACATTGCGTAATCAATTTCACCACGACTTGCCGCTTCCATACTCGCCATCGTGTCCAATCCATTTTCAGAAGGGAGTTTCAAATTCAATTTGTTCTCTAAAGCGCTAACAAATGAATTATTCAACTTAGGTACAACACCAACCGAACCAATTCCCTGTACATTTGAATGCCCGCGAAGTGGAAGTAATCCTGCACCTTCTTTCCCAAGCATTCCACGAGACATCGCTAAATTTGCAATCATTCTCACGCTGTCCACCCCACCACGTACATGAGTTATACCCATAGCCCAGCAAAAAATAGTCTTTGATGAAGAACCGTAGATATTCGCAATTTCGCAAATTGTTGTTTGGTCAACACCGCTTAGTTTGACTATCGTTTTCCAAGTTAAATCTCTTGCCTGCTGTAAAACTTCCTCAAACCCGTCAACGTGATCGCGTACAAAAGAATGGTCCACTAAATCATTCTCTACAAGTTGTTTGATTATTCCAATAAACAGGACGCTATCACCACCTATGTTTGGCTGAACATACAAATCAGAAATCCTTGACCCAAAAAGCAAGCTCCGAATATCACTAGGGACTTTAAATTTACAAAGACCTTCTTCTCGAAGTGGATTAATAACTATCACTTTGCCGCCTCGTCGTCGTAAATCGACAAGCGATTTTAGAAGGCGGGGGTGATTAGAGGACGGGTTACATCCGATTAAAAATATAAGGTCGCACTTTTTAAGGTCGGATAGTTGCACCGTCGCCGTACCTGAACCTGTAACACTTGTTAAACCGACACCGCTCGCTTGATGGCAATAATAGGAGCAGTTGTTAACGTTGTTTGTTCCACGAACTCTTGCTGCAAGTTGTAATAAAAATCCGGCTTCATTACTAGACCTGCCACTACAATAATAAAAGGAACGATTGGGGTCTGTATCTCTTATAGAATTTGAAACTTTGCGTAAAGCTTCGTCCCATGAAATTGGTTTGTAATGTAAATCGAGTGGTCCTGCAATTACCGGAAAAGTTAACCGCCCACATCTTTCCAACTCTCTTGATGACAAAGAAGATAAACTTGCAATTGAATTGTCTTCAAAAAATTCTTTGGTTATCTCCCCCTGCATATCTGCAGCCATTGCTTGTATTGATTTTTTACAAAATTCTGGAAACGAACCCAATTCGTTAACCATTCCTCCTTTTTGACCTCCCATTCCAAATGCGCATGTTTTACAGGCATTTTTTGTTCGCATTGCTTTTCTCATTGCAAACAAACCGCCAGCTAATCGTGCTTTTTTTAGAACGTATGCAATGGAATGAAAACCGCCTAAGGCCATAATGGTTAAGCGTGTTTGTCTAATTCTTCCTCAACAGTATTCATCAATGTTGAGACCATTTCCGTTGTAAAGTCAAACTTTAAACCAGTGGCGTCAAAAAGAGCTGGTAACGATTTACTCGCACCATAAGATAGACCCTTTTTGTAATCCACAATTGCAGCTTCGGGATTACTACGATAATTTAACCAAAGTTGTAATGCTCCAAGTTGAGCAATTCCGTACTCGACATAGTAAAAAGGAACTTCAAAGGGATGTAGTTGCCTATGCCAAAGAGCTTCTTGCTCTTCCTCAAGTTCTGACCAATCTGCTCCGCTTCCAAACCGTTCGCATAGTTCAAGCCATTGGGAAGTTCTTTCTTGTCTTGAGTGTTCTGGGTTTAAGTAAATCCAGTGCTGGAAAGCATCGATTGTGGCAACCCAAGGTAGTACAGTTACTATCCCTTCAAGGTGTTTACGAATTGCTCTTTTTATTTCATCTGGAGAATAAAACTCATCTAAGAATGGATATGCAAGTGATTCCATACTCATAGAAGCAACTTCTGCAAATTCAAGTGGGGCACTACGGTGCCACACTAAATCATCGTGTCTACAAAGCATAAAGTGAAATGCATGACCGGCTTCGTGAACCATTGTGTCAAGATCTCGAGGCAATCCTGCAGCATTCATAAATATAAACGGTTTTCTCTTTCTGTCTCTGCTTGCTTGATACCCACCAGGCGCCTTACCTTTGCGAGAATCAAGGTCTAGGGAATATCCACCATCTCGCATGGTGTCAAACATGTCACCAAGTTCTCCATCCATTCGATGAAATAGTTTGGATGTTTTTTCGATTAACTCATCAGCGGTCTCAAATGGTTTAAGAGGTGCGTTTCCGTTTGGATCAACCGAAAGATCCCATGGTCTAAGAGTATCAACACCAAGCGCTCCTTTGCGTTCATCTGCAAGTTTACGGACAATTGGCATGCATGATTCCTCAATTGCATTATGAAATGCTATGCAATCATCGGGCGTGTAATCGAATCGGTGTTTAACTGCAAACATATATCCTCGATAGTCCTCAAAACCCGCGTTGTGAGAAGTTTGGTTTCTGTTAAT
>CAZLCM010000127.1:0-2896 GCA_964558055.1 uncultured Isosphaeraceae bacterium
AGCCGCAATGGAAATGCTCAAAGAAATTATGGATGCTGTTGATGGTGGCTCTACCTGCGAAGAGTTTATGCAACACGCATTTGAGACAAAGAAAAAACTCATGGGCTTTGGGCACCGCGTGTACAAAAACGGAGACCACCGCGCGGGAATCCTTCGTGGTTGGGGTCTCAAGTACGCAAAAGAAGCAAACCCAGAAGCAAAAAAATGGTTTGACCTTGGCGATGAGGTTCAAGCAATCATGCTTCGAGATAAAAACATTCATCCAAACGTTGATTTCCCCTGCGGAATGACTTACTTTGCAATGGGTATTCCCGTTCCTCAATACACACCAATCTTTGTTGCCTCAAGAATAACCGGTTGGTGTGCTCATATTATGGAACAACACCAAAACAACAGGATTATCCGCCCGCTTGCTCGCTACACAGGCGAAGAACTAAGAAACTGGAATGATTAAATGTCTGTAAATAAAATAGCCGTTATCGGCGGGGGAACAATGGGAAGTGGTATCGCTCTAACAGCAGCAACGAGTGGTCTCCAATCTGTGATAATTGATATTAGCGAAGACCAACTTTTAAGAGCAAAAACATATCACGAAAAACAACTTGCTAGAGCGGTCTCAAAAGAACGCATGACTCAAGAGGAGGCAGATTCTGCAATTCAAAGGCTGTCATACGTAACATCAATGGACGAGGCGTCTGATTCCGACTGGGTAGTTGAAGCAGCAACCGAAAACATTGATATTAAAAAAACAATTTTCAAACAAATGTTCGAAACGTTTGGAAACGATGTTGTTCTTGCAACGAACACATCGTCAATCTCAATTTCTGATTTGGCCTCATCAATTCCGGAAGCAGCAAACAGAGTAATTGGGATGCACTTCTTTAACCCAGTTCCAGTTATGAAGCTGGTAGAGGTTATCAAGGGCAAACAAACAAGCGAAGAGACAACAGCCGCAACGATTGCTCTTTCAGAAAGAATGGGAAAAATACCAGTTCCCGCAAACGACTTTGCCGGCTTTGTTTCTAACCGAGTTCTCATGCCAATGATTAACGAAGCATTCCACGCTTGGACGGACTCAGTAGCAGAACCAGAAGACATCGACTCAATAATGAAACTTGGTTGTGCGTTTCCAATGGGTCCGCTTCGGCTCGCCGACTACATCGGACTAGATGTTTGCCGCGACATCATGATGGTTATGTATAACGGGCTTGACGAAAACCCCAAATACTTGCCTAATAAAAAACTGCTAGAACTTGTCGAACAGGGACATCTTGGGGACAAGTCCGGACAAGGCGTTTACAACTACGAAAAAGGGTGATGATGAAAAAACCTACACACCCATTTTTTCGTTGGCCAACAAGTTTGCTTTGGTTTATTCCGTTAATTGCATTTCAATTATTGTTTTGGCGTTTTGGTGGCACTGGTTCTGTCTGGTGGTATATAGCCATCCCAACTCTTGCTTCGCTTGCGTTTATTAACCTGTTCTCTTCAATTTGGCTTGGAGTTTCTGTTCTAGTTATACTTTTTTTGTATTGTTCTGTTGGGTCTTCTGGAGCACCAATTAGTTTTGCAATTTGGGAGCCGACCGCTTGGGTTAACATTAGAGAAATGCGCGGACTTGAAATGACCGAGTTCGAGTGGTTCCACTGGTGGCCATTCAAGTGGCTTGTCGCAATTCTTTGTCTAAACATGTCAATTGTTACGATTCGCAAAATACCACTAAACCTTCTCACGGTTGGAGTGTGGACTATCCATGGTGGCCTCATAGTAATGGTTCTTGGATGCATGGTTTACTTCTCACAAAAAGTTGAAGGAGACGTATTGGTCTCGCGTAGAATTGTTGAGATACAAGTCCCAAATGGTGAGCCAGCGACAATGGTTGTTACGCCAGCAAACTCGATTACGGTTGGCGACACTACATACACAATTACCGACATTAATCCGAACTGGGCTCTTATGTCCGGAGAAGATGCCGGTAAGGAAACTTATTCTGTTTCAGTGTCAGTACAAAACAACGAAACACCATTTGTAAGGCAGTTAATTGCAGGATATCCAGAATACACAGAAGATATTTTGCAAAGCGAGGGCGAGGCACACTCGATGGCCCGTGCGAAAAACGTTTTAGGGAAACCACTGGTTGATGATTCCCTTCAAATGTCTCTTCAATACGACGCTAAGGATGTGTTTTATGTTACACAAAGCGGAGCCATCTATATAAGAGAAATTGAAGCGGATGGAACACCGAAGACCAAATGGATAGAAAGATCTATCAACAAACTCCCAAGGTTTAATGATTATATTTCCGACCACGAGGACGTTTGGTCAGTCGGGGCGACACAACTGAGCCCACTTAACTTAAAAGTTTCTTCTGGTGAAAACGATCCGATTGACAACGACATTTTCGTCACAAGTTATTTGCGTTACGCCTATATGAATTCCAGAGTAACCGGCGGAGGAGATGATCTGTTCCCAGTTGCGTGGGTGACACTTAAAAAAGGAGAAGAAGCAATTCAGTCAGTTGAACTTTGTGCTTTTGATCCTTCTTTGAGCACCGCGGACACCTCCCTAATGACCTTTCGGTGGCTTGGAAACAATAAGGAACTTGATGTCTTAGAACAGTCCCTTGTGCCATCATTAAAAGCAGACATTTTCGGCAAGTCCTACGATATAGAGCTGACCGCAAGTGATGATTTTCAACAAATAGGAGAAACAGGATATTCCTGTAAGATTGATTCGATACAAAACAATTTGAACATTGGTGGATCGGTTGTTTCTCTGGCGATTGTTTCAATTAAAAATGGTGACCAGGCTTGGGACAGGTGGGTTTTTGACAACGAATCAATGAACAGAGACGTAATTGAGGGCGAGCAACACACCGACACGGATAAGAAGTTTA
>CAZLCM010000128.1:0-2885 GCA_964558055.1 uncultured Isosphaeraceae bacterium
TTGATGTCAACGGCTATGCTTTCCCAATCCAATTTTGGGTGCAAGCAGCGGCTCGCAAACTACGTATTTGCGAAATACCCGTACGCATGATTTACAACGACCCGAACCGAACGTTCGGTGGGCAACTTGATGACCCAGTAAAACGTCTCGACCATTACAGGGCGGTGCTTTGCAGTGAACTTAGTAAAAACCAATCGAATCTGCCAAACGCAAGAGAACGAGTGCCTTGTTAACGAAACCGGCTATTGCATCGTGGGCGAAACTTGTTGCGCCGGCAAGCGGTGAAATTTTCGGCAAATCATTGGAGTATTGGCGTTCATCTACAAAGAAAACTTTTGGTT
This sequence comes from uncultured Isosphaeraceae bacterium, assembly GCA_964558055.1. Lineage (GTDB taxonomy): Bacteria > Planctomycetota > Phycisphaerae > Phycisphaerales > SM1A02. The sequence goes on from CAZLCM010000128.1 coordinate 342, forward strand.
TGCCCGACAAGCCAATAATTGTTACTGGCCACCAGCCCGAGTTTTTTCATACTGGAGTGCTTGCAAAGTTTCTAGCAAGCAACACGATTGCAAAAGAAGTTGATGGCATTCTTGTTCACCTTGTAGTTGACCATCACATTGGGCAATCAGGAGTAATTGAACTGCCTGATGATTCAGGTGATTATTTGTCAACAAAATTTATCAAAATTGCAGAAGTTGATTCCAATATTGCAATGAAAGACCAGAACCGTGTTGAGCCAATGGGGGACAACGTTTTTTCAAATGCACTCAGAGGAGCAACGGGTGAAAACCTAGCGATGCAGTTTGCAAATGCAACAAGTAACCTTATGTCCGAGCAGGCAGAAGTGGATTACTGTATAGCGGGTACCACTTTGCTTAGAACCGAGTTTGGCAAATTGATTACTGAGCACATGCGAGAGTTTCCTGAACATTGTATTGAAACATATAACAATGCAATCGACCAATTTCCTTCTAGCAAGATTGCAAAATTAAACAATTCCGAATTGCCGCTTTGGCAAGGAAAAACCAATGAAAAAGTTGGTTCCGACAATACAGACCTTCGCCCAAGAGCCCTGTTGTTAACATTACTCGCACGGCTTCTTCTTGGCGACTTGTTTGTCCATGGTACTGGTGGTTACGAGTACGACAAAATTATGGAAACATGGGTGAAAAACTGGTTGCACGTCTCGCCATGTGCGAAAGTGTTGGCCACAGATGATAAACAATTACCTTTAAGCACTGCAACGATTGAGCAGGCGAGGCGAACTTATTTTTCTCCACCACAACATTTTCTTGTCTCAATCAACAACGCCCCACGAGGATCTTCTGAGAGAAAACTACATTACTTAGCAATGCACAAATGGCTCGCAGAGAGAAACCAAAAACCAAATATTAGTGCATTAAAAAAAGCAAAGAAAATTGTTTGCAAAAGAGATTGGGCATTCCCTCTTTTTGAAGAAACAATTACCAAAGATTTTTTGGTTCCCAAATCCTTCGTAACACATCTTTAGAACTTCCAGTAACAAGAATGTTTCCTTGCTGTATCTGTTTAATTAGACGACCGTCGTAGTTAAATGTAGAAGTAATTTTGTCAGTGGCAGAACCAAAATCAGTATGTATTGTTTTTGTCCCATCACCGTTCAAAGAAACAATATCAGTTCGTGTTGTTGCGCGTGGCACTCCATTGTTGTCGTAGCAATGCCAAATAATCCGCTTTGCATTGTTTGCGTTATTCTTACATAGGAGTGGCCCGATTATCCATGTCAACGCTCTTGGCAACCATGGTTTTTCTGTAATTGCTTGGAATGGAGTTTCTATTTCATTCGATGACATATCTTGTTGCATCACTAAGATTGTTGGTTTCGCCATTCCGAGTTTTGCTCGATTGCGAATACCAGTTTCGGTCTTTACTGAACTTGCTCTTTCCATCCACCTTGTGATTCTGTTTGACCATCTTTCTTCCATTCCATCCCAACTCATCCAATAATTGCCCACCGAGTCAACAACAACACCCGTCTCAGGATTTGGTACTAAACGTAATCGGAGTGAAACGATGATGCCACTTGGATTTGTTGAACCACTTGGACTATTTTTAGTAATTTCATTGGCATTTCCACTTTCTATCGAGACCTGCATGTAGCCAACATCGTTTGTAGAGCCGGTACTCGAATCTGTAGATTGAATTCGCCGCCATTCATGAAACCCTGCAAGCGGTTCAAGGGTTTTCTTGCAGAGCGTTGATAAAATATCCTCAGCAGCATCTAAACCATCCATTTTTTGATTAACAAGTTCAATTGGATCGAGGATTTTTAGGGTTTGCATTGATTCTAGGAGAGAATTTCCTTGCGTTTTCCAGACATCTTTGGTCGTAAGTACGCTTGCGATAACGGTTTGCTTGCCAATTGATGGAATAGCCAGCCACCCAAATACACCTTTTGGTTCCTCTAAGAGTAACCACCAACCTATCGAACCCTCATCGTCGCCTACTGTCAATTCGTTATCTGCAAGCACTTTTGTGCCAGCGGGATCCTCTCGTCTTGAACGGATTTGGTGGACTATCTCTTTAGGGCTTAGATTTGATGGATTAGGAGACCTGTCAAGTCGTAAGTGCCACATATTGTTCGGGCTAGGGCTTGAAATAATGCAATACGGAGGTATTTGACTGTTTGCAACTACAGAGGCCTGCTCTGGGAGTGATATTTGTACTCCAACATCGCTATTTTTATATATAGAGCCGAAAAAGATTGGTACCGTTAGGGAGAGTGTTTGGAGCAACATATAGTGCACTGTAGCATAGGTTGTTGATATGAAATAAGGGGTTCGTGTTTGTGGATAGTCGTTGACAAGGTGTGCCTTGGGAGGGTAGAATCCTCGATTCACCCTCTTGCGAGTGCCGTATTTGGGTGTGGAAGAATTGGCTTGCGCGTTGCAAGTTTTATGTAGATAAGCAGTTTTAGGAACACCCCTCTAATGCAGATTATTCGAATCAGAATGGAAGCGTACGACCACCAAGCATTGGATGCT
>CAZLCM010000129.1:0-2734 GCA_964558055.1 uncultured Isosphaeraceae bacterium
GCGGGACATAACATGATTGGGGTTGATTTTGATGCAAATGCTATTAGTGCTTGTGCAAGCAGATGTAGCGAATTGGATGTCGATGCGAACCTTATTGATGCCGACGTCTTTGATGCGATGCCGATGTCAGAACCCGTTGATGCCATTGTGTGTTGTGGTCAGACACTAATGTTAATCCATGATGTTGATGAAGCAGTTGCTCTATTTAAACTCTTTAGGAAGTCATTGAAGAAGGGGGGAATAGTAATTCTTGATGATTTGCCAGGTGACCTGTGGCCAGAAGTTGCTGAAGGCCGATGGGCAAATGGAGTCAACGAAGAAGGCACGTTGCAACTGGTCTGGGAATGCAACGACGCTGTCTTTGCAATTCGAGAGGGCGACCAAGTTGATTCTGAGTGTTGGGAACTTAAAAAACAAGATAGAAAATTGCGGCTGTGGACTATGGGTTCGTTGAGATTAGCCGCCAAACTCGCAGATTTATCGGCACCTACAGTACCGGTTGCAGGGGCAATTCTAGTCATGAGGGCAGATTAGAGTACAAAAAGGCAGTTTGTTAAGGTAAAACTTGTTAGGGATGCATTGGCTGTCGATGGGATATTCACTTCTATTTTTTTACGGAGATTTGATATGCCCGCACAACGTTCACGAACAACTGGATGGCGCAGATGCCTTCAACAACTTGTTGACCATAAAGGATCCTTGCAAATAGCACTCGCGCCTAATGAACCGACAGGAAGCGATTTTGTCTGGAGGGCAAAACTAATTTCACTCAATGAGAGTGAAATTTTAGTTGAGATGCCAACAGCAGCAGGCGAGCCACTTCCTCTTGAAGAGGGTGTCCGGTTACTTGGCATCATTGCGATTGGACAAAACCGGTGGATGTTTAGAACAACTAGTTTGGGAAATATTTCTCATAGATCAAACGGACGAGATGGGATTGGCTTGAGATTGCAGATGCCCAAGGCAGTCGAAAGGTGCCAAAGAAGAAGAGATTATCGAATAACAACGGACACACTTGAATTGCCGAATATCTCTGCTTGGCCGCTGCTTGATCCACGCTCGGTTGTGCTCCCTGAGAGAATGTGCCAACTGCGTATCGAAAAATATCAGTCAGGAGACGAAAACCCTCAAGCATTGGATGAAAAAGATGTGATGCCAGATGTAGGTCCATCGTTCAATGCAACACTTGTAAATATTGGTGGGGGTGGGGTTGGCTTACAAGTACCTTCTGGTGAGGGAATTGGAGTAGGCAGGCACCGCTTACACTGGCTTCGTTTTGATTTGCCTGGGTCTGATGCACCACCTCTTTGCGTGACTGCTAAATTGATGCACTGGCATCTTGAGGCAGGAAATTCTACTTACATGGGAATGATGTTCGATTTTTCCTTCAACCCATCACACAAACGTTTCGTGACACAACAGATTACTCGTGCAATCGCAATTCAGCAACGAGAACAACTCCGCGCCGCGTAATTGTGACTGTCACATTTGGGACACCCAGAATTGTGACTGTCACATTAGGGACACCCAGAATTGTGACTGTCACATTGAGAGGCGGAAATGCAGTTGGCTAGCAGAGTGACTTTAAAATAAGGGTTTTAACTTCGGACTCAGCAAGTTCGGCTTCTGGGACGGATTCTGCAACTATTCCACACCCAGTTGAATAAGTCATAGAGCCATGAAAATCCGATGGGTTGATTGAACCATTAAAAAGGGCTGTGCGAATTCCAACGTTTAACATTGCAGAGTTTCCTAGAATTCCAATAGCACCACAATAGGGTCCTCTTGGTGTGCCCTCAAGTTCGTCGATAATTTGCATTGCTCGTATTTTTGGTGCACCAGTGATGGAACCTGCAGGAAATGTTGCTTCAATCACATCACAGATTGAAACTGAATCGCGAAGAATACCACTCACTTCACCAACACATTGCCAGACGGTAGGATGTTTTTCGATAGTCCGTGCTTCATTCACGGTAACACTTCCATATTCACAAACTCGACCAAGATCGTTACGCATCAAGTCAACAATCATATGTAATTCTGCTGCGTCCTTTTCAGATTCAAGTAATGTGTCTGGCGTTAGCGTGTCGGGTCTTGTTCCTTTCATTGGCCTTGTAATAATTTCACTTGTTTCTCCATTGACTTGTAAAAAAAGTTCTGGGCTCATTGAAAGTAAAAAACGACCATCATCAGGAAACTCCATCCAAGCGCCAAACCATCCACCCTGCTCTTCTAGTAATGACAACGCCGAACTACGAATATCACCGCTTACATTCGCATTGAAACGCCTTGTAATGTTTGCTTGAAAAATATCTCCTTCATGAATGTAATTCACAGTTTTTTGTACGGCATCTAAAAATACATCGTCACCATTTATGTCAATAAACTCAGAGAGTTTGATGTTATTAACAGGCGATGAGGTTACCGATGGTGGCTCAAGCCCTCCAATTGACCACCATGTTTTTGTTTCGTTGTCGTATACCAAAGCCCTGTCGCACCAAACTAAGTCAGCAAGTGGCCAGTCCTGATTAGGTAGTGGAGACACATTTGGCTCTATTACCAAACCAAGTTCATATCCAAGGTATCCAATCCAATTTGGTAATAAAGAGGAATTCGTTCCGGTATCAAGTTTGCTTCTAAGTTTCTCCATCGCTTCTTTTCCATCAACTCGAAGCCGTTCTCCAGTTGCAGGAGCGATGATGCTCCACCTCGCCCATTTTGCATGGTTGCCATT
>CAZLCM010000130.1:0-2712 GCA_964558055.1 uncultured Isosphaeraceae bacterium
TTCCAATGACATCCTTCAAGCCGCTCGATGTTGGCAAAAAGAAATCGCTAATGCAACGCTTGTTTCGTGTCGCTTGTCTTGGGAACGTATACCTTGCTATCTCTCGTTGGTGATCAACTTCATCAAACACCACAACGTCATCCCCGTCGCTGTTGCACGGCCACCAGCCGTACACAATTTTTGGACGCAGTACGTCTTCCTCCTTGCACCATACTTTTAATCGATCATAGATTGGTTCAACTGTTTCTGCTAGAAGTTCATCGAATGCGCTTCGGCTTAGAGAGCCCCTCTTAAATCCCCACTGCCCTCTAAACAGAGCAGTCGTATTAATGTAAGGGTAAATAATATCTAAATCGATTTCGGTCTCAACTTTAGAACCAAAAAACGGCACGCTTGGTATCGAAACTTTCTTTATCACATCTGGTTCTACTGCACTTTGTTTATCTACTCGCTCCCTACGCCCTGCTTGCACTTTTGCCTCAACCTCTGCACGTTTTTCTAAACGAGTTTCTATTTGCGAATCAACTTCAAGAATTTCGCCCGAGATTAGTTTGTCGCAAACTGAGAGTGCTTCAAAAGCGTCACGGCCATAATAAAGTGGACCTTTATACACAGAACGCAAATGTGATTCCGCCCAATGCCTTGTAAGTGCTGCTCCACCAAGCATAACTGGTGTTTCGATTTTTTTGCGGTTCAGAGCGTGAAGATTTTGCTCCATTACACCAACCGATTTCACTAGCAAGCCAGACATGCCAATTGCCTCTGCATCATACCGCTGCGTTGCTTCAATAATCTCATCAATCGATTGACGTATACCTATGTTAAAAACAGAATAGCCATTGTTAGACAAAATAATATCAACCAAGTTTTTTCCGATATCGTGTACATCCCCTGCAACCGTTGCTAAAACAATTCGCCCTTTGTTTACGGACTCTCCTTTTTCCATATACGGTTCTAAATAATCCACAGCTTTCTTCATGACTTCTGCTGATTGAAGCACAAAAGGCAGTTGCATCTTTCCCGACCCAAACAACTCACCGACCGTTTTCATCCCAGCAAGTAATCGGTCGTTGATAATTTCAAGTGCTGTCCAGTGGCCAAGCGCTTCATTTAACACTTGTTCGATTCCTTCTTTTTTTCCGTCCAAGATAAACTTTTCAAGTTTTTCATTGAGTGGCAATTCCGTTGCCTCTTCATCTACTTCGAGTGTTTCTTCTTCAAAAAGTGACAAGAAGTGTTTGAGTGGATCATAAGAATCGGATCGGTTGTCGTAAATCAAATCGATTGCAGATTGCCAGTGGTCTTGTGGTATTCGATGTTTGGGCAAAATTTTAGAAGCATGCACAATCGCAGCAGTTAATCCCCTCTGTGTTGCCTCGTGCAAGAAAACAGAATTTAGAACACGCCTTGCATTGGGCTTCAACCCAAAACTTACATTTGAAACTCCGAGTAACAAACCGCATTCAGGCAACTCTCTTGCTATTCTTTCTATTGCATCTAATGTTTCAATTGCAAGTTTTCTATCTGGTTCCATGCCTGTTGCAATTGTGAACGTAAGCACATCAATCATTAAATCGCTTGATTGCAATCCCCATTTGTTCGTATACAGATCATGCAAACGTTTTGCAATTTCTACTTTTCGATTGGCTGTTTTTGCCATGCCCTCTTCGTCAATCGTTAAGCCAACAGCCGTTGCGCCAAACTGCTTTATGATTGGACATACATCATCGAGCCGACGCTCTCCATCTTCAAGATTTATAGAATTGACAATGCAACGACCACCTGCTTTTTTCAAGCCCGCCTCAATAACTTTTGCATCGGTGGAGTCAAGCATGATTGGCGCATCGACTTGTTGAACAAGACGTCCAACTAATTCTTCCATGTCAGAGACACCATCTCTCCCAACATAATCTACACAAACATCAAGTAAATGCGCGCCGCTAGAAAGTTCCTCGAGTGCCATCTCAACCAAACCATCCCAATGCTCTTCTTCAAGCAGTCGTTTGAATTTACGAGAACCGTTTGCGTTGGTTCGTTCTGCAACAATTAAAATTGACGTGTCTTGCTTAAACTCCACTGACGAATACAAACTAGTGGCGCTAGGCAATAAAACATCACACGAACGTGTTTTTTTATCAGGTTTTTGCTTGATAAAAGATGCAAGGTGTTTTGGAGTTGTCCCACAGCAACCACCAACAATATTTACTCCATAATCCTCTACAAACCTCCTCATTGAAACTCCATACGCATGCGGCGAAAGTGGAAACGTTGCTATACCGTTTGTCATCTCAGGCAAACCAGCGTTTGGCACAACAGAAATCGCTCTGTTCCAATGTTTTGAAAGCCACTCTATATGCGTCTCCATTAGTTCTGGCCCAGTAGCGCAGTTCAACCCAATCGAAAGAATTGGATAAGGTGCAAGAGCATGAACAACTGTTTGCAAATCGCTTCCAACAAGCATCGAACCAGAGGTTTCAATGGTAATACTCACCATGATTGGGATGTCATCGGTTGTCTTCCCAATTTTTGCAAGCGCACCAGTACACGCATTGATTGCGCATTTAACTTGCAATATATCTTGGCATGTCTCAATCAGAAAGGCATCGACTCCGCCGTCGAGTAAACCACTTGCTTGTTCTTTATACGCATCAAGCATGCAATCCCAAGTGACTTGCCCTAAGGAAATTAATTTCGTGCCTGGTCCAATCGAGC
>CAZLCM010000131.1:0-2703 GCA_964558055.1 uncultured Isosphaeraceae bacterium
CGAGTGTTACGTAATGATTCAGCTCGCTCGGAGCCGTACATAGTTCAACTCAAAGGTAATAGAAAAAACACAAAAGGTCTCGGAGCAAAACTAGTTAGTACTTTCAAAGATGGGACTACTGCAACAAGATGGAATACGGATGGTTTTGGTTTTCAGTCATCTTCATCTGTACAAAAACATTTTTTCCCAAAACCTATCTCAAAGGTTGAGATAACCTGGTCAGACGGAACTAAGCAGATTGTGGGCGACATTGCAAAACAAGGGTTGGTTGTTATCTCGAGGAGATAAGAAACTTACACTTAGATTACTACGTTAGAACATCTGCTTTTTTGTATTTCTTCCCAAGTATGGCTTTTGAATCAGCGCCCATCCAATTTTCAAGAACAGCTGCGTACACTTCACGGAAATCAGTATTAAATTTCAAATCGCCTTGGTCGAGATTAGTGAGCGAAGGGTGCTTCCCAAGTAATCCATGCTGGACATTGTCGCCAATTAAGAACATCGGGGCCGCAGTTCCATGATCAGTTCCCGCGGAGCCATTTTGTGCGACTCTGCGACCAAACTCACTGAAAACCATCGTCATGACCTTGCCAGTGTTGCCTTGTTTTGATAGGTCCTTTTGGAAAGCATTTAATGCATTTCCAACCTGTCGCATGAGATTTGCATGGCTATTTAGTTGGTTCGCATGAGTATCGAATCCACCCAAACTTGCGTAGTAGACACGCGTAGGTAAATCGGCGCGTATCATCGAGCCAATTAGTTGCAACTGTTTGGATAGTTCACCATCTGGATAACTGATCAGTGGCTGTTTGGAAACAGCAGCACGAATTTTGTCGGATGAGACCTGCGCATCAAGTGAAGTGCGAACAAGGAAATCGAGTTGGGTATCAATTTCTTTTGCGGTGTTCTCTTTACGATTTATCTCGTCGTATGTTTTTTCTAATGATGAGTCCACTGTTCCGCCAGCCCATCGGAACAACTTTTCTGTCTCAAAATTCACTGCTTTTTGCGTTTTTCCATGTAACGCAAGAGGGGCTTTGTTCCCAATTGCAATTGAACCCTTAGGGTTTGGTTTGCCAGCACAAGTGTTATCAAAATATTTTCCGAGCCAGCCGTATCCTTGACCATTGTGGTTACCTGTGTGCCAAATATCGGTTGAAGTGAAGTGCGAACGATTTGGATTTGGATATCCAACGCCTTGTACAATTGCGGCTTGCTTGTTGTCAATTAGTTCAAGCAAACCCGTTAAATTAGGATGTAAACCAAAACCATCTGCCCCAGGAATTTCTAATGCGTCCGATTGCTTGATAGCAAGTTGTGGTCTTCTGTTGTAATACGATCGATCACCATATGGAATTACAGTATTTAACCCATCGTTACCTCCGGCAAGTTGAATAACAACTAGTGTGTGATCTTCTGGAACACCAGCTTGCGATGAAACAAGTGATCCAACGGGTAGCATGACTCCCTCTGCCGAGCGCTGCATAAATAGCGGAACAGTTGTTGCCATGGAGAGGAATGCCATGCCTTGTTGCATGAAAAGGCGACGGCTATATGCATCAGATGTCCCAGTGCTTGAAGTTGTATCATGATTGTGGTGATGGTGAGCCATAGTTTAATCCTTAGCAGAGCTGGTATTCTGGCATTGCAGTTACAAGAGTTAGCAAGCCAGTAACAGTTTCGTTATTAATATTGTTGTTTTGTGTTTTCATATAATCCTCAAGTGAAGAAGTCCTATCACGACTAGGATTTTCGATGTTAAGGAGAGATGTAAGTAAGTGTTTGATAACTGCTCTTGGAGAAGATGTATGATTTTGGACAAGTGCCATTGCATCGAACTTGGCGCCGTCTGCTTCCCAAGCGTTCGCATCAGGTCTTTGACCTGTAAGCAAATAAAGCAAAGTGTTTTGTCGCATAAACATAGTCGAAGTATTAATCCATGTTCTTCCACCGTCCCAACCCTTTACGGACGGCGGTGCAAACAATCGCTGTCCCATGACATCAGAAGCAATTGCTAATGTTTGAACCATTTTTTTGCGTTGAGGAGGATTCAACGTTCTTGTTGCTTGAACTATGAGTTGAATCGGACTTTTTATGATTCCGTTTATGTTTGCTTCATCATAGAAATGCTCGGACATAAACATAGTTTCAATGACGGGTTGAATCTCCCAATCATTTCGTTTAAAGAGGGTTGAAAGTAGCCGAATGTATGATTTAGAATCCGTCGTCTCACCGTGTGGCAAATCGTTGATAAAAAATTTGTAGAGTTTTTCAATGATAAAAGTTGAAGCACTTGATCTAGTGAAAATTAGGTCTACGAAATCATCTCCATCGAAATTGCCGCTTCTTCCGAAAATCCTTTTTGTGCCGGTGTCATGTTGTCTTGTTTGCATTGCAAACGCATCATCTTCAATGTTGTAACCCGTGAGTGCTCGTGCTCCTTCTTTGATGTCATCTTCGGTATACCCGTCTCCTTCGCCCAATGTAAAAAGTTCCATTAGTTCTCGAGCGAGGTTTTCATTTGGTGCTTGTTTTCTATTCTGATTGTTGTTTAGATACTTAATCATCGCTGGATCGTGGATGATTCCCCTTACTAAATCTTCTTTAAAATTTCCAAGAGCATTATTGCGGAACATCATGTTTTGTAAGTACATGTGATAACTGTTTTCAATTGTTCGATATCCAGTTGCGAAATGTCCATGC
>CAZLCM010000132.1:0-1420 GCA_964558055.1 uncultured Isosphaeraceae bacterium
ATTGTTGTAGTCATATTAAGCGTGTTCCTAAAAGAGTAATCATACAATAGGTATATGGAACCCACACCACCAAACCCTCCGCTTGATTCGTTTCTTCGTGATTATGAGGGGCCGTGTCCCCATTGCGGGTTCCACTTAAAGAGAACCTCCTCGAGTCGTTGCCCTGAATGTGGCTCTAAACTTGAACTAACTCTAAAGGAGGGGTTTAAGTGTTCTTCTTGGATGCTTTTTTTGTTTGGAATTGTTTGTTCTATAGGAGTTTGTATTGACCAAGCGGGCCTCTTTTTTTCGGCACGTATTTACAACGGTTCGCCTTTAATGTGGAGGTGGGTCCTCCCTGAACTTGTTTTAATTGTTTTATTGCTTATAGGATTGTTGTTTTGGTGGAAATTGCGGCGTTGGGTTCTTGGGCTCAATCCGGCTTTAAGGTGGGTTATTGGATTTATAGGAGTCCTCATGCCAATAGCTTTGTTTAACGTTTTGTTTTGGATATTTGCTCTTACGTTTTAACTTGGAAGACTGGTTGTTTTCCACACAATACTGAGTAAATATCTTTAACTACCCAGCCCATGTTTATAGACGCTGTTGTTGTTTTGCACGCAATGTGGGGATAGAGGGTAGCGTTTGGAAGGTGCAAAAGTGGATAGTCGCTCGAAATTGGTTCTGGATCGTGGACATCTAAAATTGCGCTAGCCGTTGTATTGTTCTTTAAAAATTCTGTCAAAGCGTATGAGTCAACAACAAAACCTCGGGCGGTGTTTATAAATACAGCATTACTCTTCATTTGTCGAAACATGTTTGAATTACAGAAGTGTTTGTTTTCGTGACGTCCATCAATGTGAAGAGAAATTATGTCGCTTTCAAACAACAGTTGTTCAATTCCAACCTGTGAACATCCGTTGGTTTTATCTATGTTTAATAGGTCGTTAAACAAAACCTCAAACCCAAGTTGTTTTGCCATTTTTCCCAACCGACTTCCGATTCGCCCAAATCCAATAATGCCAAGAGTGGTTTCAGAAAATTCATTTTTAGTCATAGACGCGTCGCGTAACGAATCCCATTCTTTCTGACTAAGACCACCAGTAACACAGCGGATGTTCCTTATGTTTGCGAGCATTGTTGTTAAAACAAACTCCACAACCGATTCCGTATTTGCGTTTGGCGTGTGGACAACCGCTACTCCCCTTTCGTTACATGCCGTAAGGTCAATGTTGTCAACACCTACTCCAGCGCGTCCTACAACCTTTAGTTTCGGAGCGTTTTCAAGCATGGTTTTATCTACTTGAGTGTATGTACGAATTACAAGGCCTTCTGCTTCTGGCAACAATTCTTGAAAACGAAGTGAGCCCACTGGACAGATGTGAAGTTCGCACTGTTTAGCAAGCCAATCGCTACATACCTGAGGAAGGTTTTCTGTTTG
>CAZLCM010000132.1:1520-2692 GCA_964558055.1 uncultured Isosphaeraceae bacterium
GATATCGTGAAGTTAATGATTATCCAGTTGAAAAGCATGACTCCGCATCCAATCAATGCAAGCCAAGCGGTCCAAAGACCTTTGTCTTTTACTTTAATTCGTGTGTGAATAAGAATTATGAAAATGATAAACGTGTTAAGTGCAAATGTTTCTTTAGGATCCCAGCCCCAAGGTCGTCCCCATGAGTGGTCTGCCCAAATTGCTCCCATAACAATCCCAGCCCAAAGAAGAATAAACGAAAGTTCAACCAGTATCATCGTTGCGCCGTCAAGCACTGAGCCCAAATTGTTTTTAAGTGCTGGTTTGTTGTCTGGTCGAACTTCGACCAAGGACGCAACACCGCCCGCTCTTGCAAAATCGTCTCGCCCGTCTTGATGAGTTATTTTTTGGATTAATCTACGAATTAAGTAGATTGTCGCCGCAACAGCAGCAACAAAAATTAGACAGTACGAAAATATAATAAAGTTAACATGAATGTAAAGCCAAATATCGTGGAGCACTGGCATCTTGTTTGAAATGTGCGGGTTGAGTTCAAGTGGGTATAGGCGGACCGCAAGAAGTGCAACAATCGATGAAATTGCTGCACCAAGAGAAAACACATATTTCATAGATGATTTGCGAAGAACAATTTCCATCAAAATTCCGAACAAGGCACCCATCCATGCAGCAGTTGTAATTGCTTCAAACATGTTGGCGTTAGGGAATCTGCCCGAAACATACCACCGCCAAATTACCGCGATTGTGTTGAGTATCACTGCAAGTACAAAGAACAATAATCCAAGTTGGCCTATTCTTTTAAATCGATATACAAGAGCCATCAATAATAGAATCGTGCTAACTAGGTACACAATCCAGATACTAGTTAGGTTCCCAAGACGAAAATATAAACTCTCCAGTTTCAGTTTTCTTTTGTCAGGATATATGTCTGCTCCAGCACCAAGTGATGGTAATAGTTGTGCTAATTTTGCAAGTTCTGCGTTCACGGTTTGTGCGTCTTCTAGTTTCCACGCTTCAACCATGGTGCCCCACGATGAGATTATCTCGTTATCTGTCACGCCATCTAGAGTTGTCCACGGCTGGTTAAATGACCCGCTTTTGGGTGGAACGACCTTAAGAACAGCCCAAAGGTTTCTTGGGTCGCTTGCTCCAATTCCGCTGTCGATGTTTTCAAC
>CAZLCM010000133.1:0-2687 GCA_964558055.1 uncultured Isosphaeraceae bacterium
TCCATAACTACTTCAAGCGATGAGACAACTTCGTGGACTGCCTGTAAGAATTCCGGTTCATGCTGATTTCGAGCAGTCACTCTGCCCATAAAATCTTGAACAAATTGGCTATCCGTGTGTGATGAGGTACAGCAAGTCGTGGTCATTTTGAAATTCCAAATTCTAGGGTGTGGTGGGATAACTTTATCTGAAGTAAAGATGGTACCCTGTTTACTATTGAAATGGAACAACAAAATCAATCAAATTTAGTGCCAGACGACCTGCTCCCACTTCGGGCTGAAATCGACCAAATAGATCACCAGATTTTGGCCCTCTTAAAACAACGGAATGAAGTAGTTGAAAGGGTCGCAGAAGTGAAAAAAAACACTGGTTTTGGGATACGCGATTTTGTAAGAGAAAAAGACCTCCTGATAGATCGAGGGCGACGTGCCAAGGATGCTGGCCTTAGGTCAGAAGTCATTGAAAGTTTGTTTAGAGTCATATTGTGGGCTAGCCGTGATCGACAAGCAGCACTTGGAGCAGAAATCCCTTGCGAAATGGAACCAAAAAAAGTTGCCATTATTGGTGGGAAAGGAGGAATGGGGCAACTTTTTGCAACTCTGTTTTCTGATTTTGGGCACCAAGTTTTAATTTCTGACCTCAATACAGATTGCTCAAATACAGAGGTTGCAAGTAACGCTGACGTAATCGTTTTCGCAGTACCTATAGCGAAAACCCTTGAAGTTATCAAAGAATGTGCGAAACACTGCAACAAAGATGCGCTTCTAATTGATATCACATCAACAAAACAGGCACCAATCGAAACGATGCTTAAAGAATTTGATGGAAGCGTCATTGGAACTCACCCATTATTTGGGCCAAGCGTACACTCCCTTCAAGGACAGAGAATTGCAATTGTCAAAGGCAGAGACAATAAGAATTGGCACAAATGGCTCTGCAAAATGCTACACGCCCGAGGGTTATCTATTCTTGAAACATCCGCTGAAGAACATGACCAAGCAATGAGCATCGTTCAAGTTCTCACTCACCAAACAACGGAAGTTTTAGGAAGAACCATCCAACAGTTAAATGTCGACGTAAGGCGCACTCTAGAATTCACTTCTCCAATCTACCTAATGGAATTGTTAATGACAGCAAGACACTTCGCCCAATCGGCTGATTTATATGCTTCCATTCAAATGAATAACCCAGAGACGGAACGTATCCTACACGCCCTTCAAAGCGCTGGAGATGAACTTCGAGAAATTGTGCTCAATAAAGACATTGATAAGTTCCGAGAAATGTTTGCCCAAGTGCACGACCACTTTGGCGATTTCTCTGAACAAGCCCTCGAACAATCAAGTTTCTTAATCGACCGCCTCGTCGAACGTGGCTAAGCAATAAACGACCCACGGGATAGTTTTATGGTTTCTCGTTTAGAACTACGCCGTCACTTGTTGTACTCACAACAACATCCTTACCTACAAGGTAATCGGCGTCCCAACCAGCAAGCACTTCTAATCGATGGGTCACCCCAGTTCCATCTTCAATTTCTGCAGTTGCTTCTGTTAACTTAGTTGTATCAACTGCCATTGTGGCTTCTGCAAGATTTCTAGGCCAGTGCAATGCAACTAAACGACCATTTACATGTATTGAATCTGTCATATTGGCATTGTACTACTTTGAGAAAAAACTTCTACAATTCCTTGCGAACCCACTCTAAAATATGGGCGTACAGGTCTCTATGACCACATTAAACAAAATGACCGATCCTACACATACAGATATTCAAGTACTTGGGCAACAAGTCGAAAACGCAAGCGAACCATTTTCAAGGTTACGCGAGTCCATGCACAGCGTGATAGTTGGGCAAGACACACTCTTACATAGAATGTTCATTGGGCTCCTTGCTAACGGGCATCTTCTAATCGAAGGGGTTCCTGGGCTTGCAAAAACACTTGCTGTTTCTAGTTTGGCTAAGGGAATCAATACTTCATTCCAACGACTTCAGTTCACCCCCGACCTACTCCCTGCTGACTTGACTGGAACATTGATGTATCGCCAGGACACTGGGGAGTTCGTTGTGAACAAGGGACCAATCTTTTCAAGCATTATCCTTGCTGACGAAATCAATAGAGCGCCTGCAAAAGTGCAATCAGCACTGCTTGAAGCAATGCAAGAACGACAAGTAACAATCGGCAAAGACACTTTTAGAATGGCAGACCCTTTCCTTGTTCTAGCAACACAGAATCCAGTTGAACAAGAAGGAACTTATCCACTTCCAGAAGCACAAGTAGATCGTTTTATGATGAAAGTTGTCGTGGATTATCCAACTCCAAACGAAGAATTAGAGATTCTCAAAAGGATGGCAACCACTACTCAAGACAATGAAGTTGCTTGCGTTATGCAACCAGAAGCAATCGCAGATGCAAGAAAACTCATCGACCAAATCTATGTTGATGAACAGATTGCAAATTACATTGTAGAACTTGTACAAATCACTAGGACCCCAGAAAAGGTTTCAGAAGAATTATCTGAGTTTGTAGAGTATGGCGCATCACCTCGTGCAACTCTTGCTCTTACTCTTTGCGCCAAAGCAAACGCATTCCTAGATGGACGTGGGTACGTCACCCCGCAAGATGTAAAAGACCTCGCACATGATGTTTTACGGCACCGAATCGCGACATCATACGAAGCAGAAGCCGAAG
>CAZLCM010000134.1:0-2651 GCA_964558055.1 uncultured Isosphaeraceae bacterium
TGTCTTGCAACTGCATGCGAACCAAACTTTGAATTGTACGACTCGCTGGAGTACCAGCATCCTCTTCTAAACTTAGTTCAATAAGTCGAGAGAGATGTTCGCTTTGCAAATTACGACGCAAACTTGAAATTGCCGGTTTGCGGTTAGTAGAATTACTTGGCAAATCACCGAGTTCACTCCAGACCTCATCCGTCACAGCTTGAATTACTTCCGCGACTGTCAATACGTCAACATCGGAATCATTTCGAAACTCGCCGTCATACAAATCGCCAAGCGTGCTCGGATTAAGCATCATTGAGATCGCAGATGCCTGCATGCCACCAATTCTCTGGTGAATTGGGAACGAAGAATTTGTGAACATAGAACTTCCTCCCCCTGCATCCCAGTTCTTTTCAACTGTCATCTTATGCAGTAAATCACTGCTTAAACCCCACGCTTCATCACGCATTGTATTTTCTAAAATCATTGCAAGTGCTCTGCGCTGCACTTCTGGTTTGATTTCTTCAATAGGGTCACGATTGCCTGGGTCACCCTTGCGGGAACGATTATTAATCGTACCACTTAGCCAATCAGATGCTGTACCAATAGAAAAGAATTGACGATTCAGCAGCATTTCATACCCACTGCGTGCTCTTCCCCAACTTTGACCATCTTTGACCATCCGATCAAGTAACGATGCACGAAGTTGCTGAACTAGACGTATTTGTGAATCAGCATAGTCAAGTGGATTTTTTCCCCAATCAAAACGCCTTGATGATGGATCGCTGTCAAACGTATCTTCGTCTGTTGAGTAAGCAAGTTGTGGTTCGTTTACCCTTGAAAGAATATCTGGAAGTGATTCCTCATCTGTGGTGTAACCATATTCAATTGCCCAGTAGTCGTAAGGACCAATAGTCATCATCGTAAAGTCACCTTGGTCGGGACCATCTTCAACGTTAATGTTTAATGGGGAGTATTCCATCACTGAACCGCAAATTGCTTCATGTTCAAAGTTTTGATTATTCATTTCATCCATGTCATAGACACCCGATGCCTTGAAGTTATGACGCAAACCGAGAGTATGCCCCGTTTCGTGCATGATTACATCACGAAGTAATGGACCTATAAACCAATCAGGAACTCCATCTAGCATGTCACCTTCGTAATCACTATCCTCTCCATCACCTTCATCTCCTTCATCATCATCGCTACCGAGCATATTCAAAACATCAGGATGTAGGCGAGCCATAGAAATTTCTGCCGTCTTGTAAGTTGGATACATACAGGCTCCATTCGTTTGGCATACTCGATTTCCAAGACCATCAAACTCTTCATCACCAATCATTTCAGTTGTTTCTGCTAGTGCAGGATGAGTAGGCATTGAACGAATTTGCTTAGTAATTTCCTCGCGCTCCAAAGGATTAGCGAGCCTTATTCGCGGATCCCAGTTTGGATGTGTTTTTAACCACTCACGCGCTTGCGGGTCAAAACTTTCCATTGCAACTTCAGGAAGTAATTTATGCCAAGCTTTCGTCCATCCGCTAACAAACGCTTCGTCCATCACGATGTCTGCGTCAAGAATTCGACCGGTTTCTGGGTCGACTCGGCTAGGCCCGATTGCGAAACCCATGTCGGCATTTGTCCAAAGAATGAAGTTATACCTAGCATCCGCAGGATCTTTTTCCATGTGCGCTCCGGTAGAAGCATCTTGCTGATAAACCTCTACGGCATTTACTATTCCAACTTTTTCAAATGCTTTGTTCCACTCAAGCACACCATCACGAACCCATCGTCGATAACGAACAGGAATTGTGTGCTCTAAATAAAACACGATTGGTTGCTTAGGTGGGCTAATTTTTAACTTAGGATCTGCTTTTTCAAGTTGCCACCGTGTAACGTAACGAACCCAAGGGTCATCGTTAGAAGCATCACCAATATCTTTGAACGTAGTGTTGAAATATCCAATTCGATGATCAGCAATTCTTGGTTGGTAACCAGTGTCTTGTTCGACAGTACGAATTGAATATGAGATTGAGCCAAATTGTCCACCAGCGAGTGGTAGTTTATACGTCAACTCAACATTCTCTGGAAAACTTTTTGCGTTTGTTAATTCTGCAAGATCGCTTCTTGCACCTCGTGTCTGACGACCAAAAAAGTTAGACGCCCCGCGTAAGAACAAGTTCGTCCCATCAATGACTGGTCCGCCATTGGGACCCTCAGTAACAATTGGAACATCTAGCACAACTCGCTCGGTAAACACACGCTCGTAACCACTTTGCGACTGTGCATCACCTGTTGATTTAATTTCAAGATTCGGTTGCACGAGTACGAGTTGGTCTTTTATCCTAGTCCAGTAACCGTACATATCTCCAAGTTGCACGCCCGCCTCACCAATACCGCTTGAAACCGTGTAAGCGATCAGTATTGGTTTACCTTCAAAGTCAGGTGCAACTTCGATGAAGAGGTGGTCATCTTCATCTTTGTAAAGTGAATACATTCCACTCTTGCCATCAAGAGAAGAAATTATGACTTCGTGATCTTCAGCAACTTTGTCAAAGGGAGGCAAGCCATCCTCAGATTGATTCATTCCCATAGCGCCAAAGTTTGGCATGGCTGCAGGGTCTGGTGATACTGGATCAGGAGCAATAAAAAGCGTTAGAATGGTGGCAAAA
>CAZLCM010000135.1:0-2639 GCA_964558055.1 uncultured Isosphaeraceae bacterium
ATCACATTCCCAACGTGAATGTCGGGCGTTCGAATCGCCTCACCCGCTTTTGAAATCATCCCTAGAAGTTACGCTTCGGGGCTGTTTCTCTTTCGCGGAAGCACATGCATGCAACAAGTAATGGTGTCGTACGAATGAATAGTTTATTGCAGCATACCGCGGTAATTTTGAGCTTCGATTGGTTGATCCCACACTTCGTAAAGTTCTATCAAATTTTCAATAGAGTGTACAGTGTGTGGATGGTATAGACCTAGTTTCCAACGGCGCTTTTCAAATGTGTTAAGTAAGAATACCTCAGCTTCTTCGTATTTACCTAAATCAAAATTAAGGTGCCCCAATTCATCTACGGAATCGATAGTATCAGGATGATTTTCCCCTAAGACTGCATTTCTACTAGCAATTACTTCTTTCAGGATAGGTTCGGCCATTTCAAACTCCCCAAGATTACGCAAAGAAACTCCTAAAGAAAAAAGTGATTCGATCGTCCTTGGGTCCATTCGACCATGAATCTTTTCGTTAAGTGCGAGTTCTCCTCTAAAAATTTGTTCAGCTTCTGAGTAATTGCCCAACGAAATCTCTAATGTTCCAAGGTCAGCTCGCAAATCTCGCATAACTTCATGTTCAGTCTCAAACAATGTACTTTGTACTTCAAATACTTCATTTAGGAGTGTTTTGGCATCTGAGTAGTCCCCTTTAACAATAAGTACCTCACCTAGATTGTGAATCATTGAAAGAGTCATCTCATTCGTTCGACCAAACTGACGGTGGTATGTAACGAGCATTTCACGATAAATATTTTCTGCTTGTTCGTATTTACCAAGTCCAATCAAAAGATTTGCAAAATCCTCGCGTGTTTGCATCGTATTCTTATGATCTTTGCCAAAATATTTTTCCATAGTTGAAAGTGCATTCTCAATAGGAAGTGTTGCCTCGGTATATTTACCCAAACTTATATACGCGTTACCAATTACATTCTGAATTTCTGCTCGTACAATTGGCTCATCAGCAAGGTCCACTTCAACTTTCTCTATAGCATTATCAAGAACAAATAGCATCAATTCTTTGTCCATTTCGCCAGAAACTTCAGGCGTTATAGACAATATCATTGATTTCATAAAGTCTTTGAGATCAATTAGTTGTTTGTTTTCTTGCATAGATATTCGCAACTGTTTGTCTGTTTGGCTTGCGTATACCGTTATCAACATGCTCCAAAGAACAATTGTCGCAAGCACAACCACTGTTACGAAACTAGTTACAGTGTGTCTTTTTGCAAAAGAGAGAGCATAACCGTAGAAAGATAACGGCTTTGCCATGATTGGGTCACCGTTTATGCATCTTCTAATGTCAAGTACTAGTTCGGCAACTGATTGATACCGACGATCACGGTCTTTATCCATTGCCATCATACAAATAGTATGGACGTCACCTCGAAGCAGACCGTGCGTTTTTGAATGCCCAGTTGGTTGCTCAACTTGCACAATCTTAATTGCTTCAGGAATTGTCTTCCCAGCAAGTACGTAAGGCAATTCTCCAGTTAGTAGTTGATACATGATGACACCAAGAGCATACACATCGCTTCGTGCATCGATGTCACCATTTTCACCATCGCACTGCTCGGGGCTCATGTATTGCAAAGTGCCGATAAGTTGCCCTACATTTGTGAGCATAGTGGTTACATTCACATCATTATGGGTAGAACGAGCTACACCAAAGTCAATAATTTTAGGATGACCTTCTTTGCTAACAAGAATATTTCCTGGTTTAAGGTCTCGGTGAATCACACCTTTCATGTGCCCATGCTGCACGCCATCACAGACTTCTGCAAAAAGTTGAAGTCGCTCGCGCGTACTTGGTTCTTTTTCAGAAACATATTCGTAAATTGTTTTTGCGTTTTGTATATATTCCATCACGAAGTAAGGGATGCATTCCAACCCATCTTCGTACGTTCATGCTTCGTAGACCTGAGCAATAGCACTGTGGTGCAATCGCCCAAGAACTTGAGATTCAAATTCAAACCGTTTGATTGCGGTTGAGGATGTAATTCCCCTTTTCATCATTTTTACAGCAACACGCCTACGTGGATTTTTCTGTGTCGCTTCATAGACAGTCCCCATTCCGCCTGATCCAATAATTGCACCTATCGTGCAAGTTCCAACAACTGCATCTCTAAGTGGGTGAGATGGTGTTGCAATTGGAACCGATCTTTGGTAACTCGAACTTTGTTCTTGGGTTACTGCTTCGTCTGCAGGTGCAGAAACTGGATTTTTGTTATTTTTGTTCATTGGATGGTATGTAGGACAAAGAACTCTTACTTGTTAGAGTTGATTCCTAACGCTCTGATAGACCAAGTATACTGAAAAAACTCCGAGAATATTTTCTATTATTCACTTAATCGTTGTTTTGCTCTGCTCTACGTGTGTGGCTATCATTGGTAATTATGGCAAATAACCAGTTCCATTACATTGTTCGTGGCATTATTCGCGATGGATCGCATCTTCTTCTCTGTAAACAGAAAAATGGCGATTACACATTTCTACTTGGGGGACATATTGATTTTGGCGAAGGTGCAAAGTTCGCCCTTGCGAGGGAAATCAAAGAAGAAATCGGAGCCGATGTTTCGGTGGGAGAATTCCGAGGGG
>CAZLCM010000136.1:0-2631 GCA_964558055.1 uncultured Isosphaeraceae bacterium
ATGACCCAAACAGCCCAATCGCTGGGATGCCTGTCTTAGAGGTCTGGAATGCAAAGGATGTCATTGTAATGAAACGCTCGATGGGAACTGGTTACGCAGGTGTTGGCAACCCGCTCTTTTTCAACGAGAATACATCGATGCTTTTTGGCGACGCTGGCGAAAATGTCGATGCAATTCTAGGCGCACTCTTATGAAATACTTCACTGCCATAAAAGTTACTTTAATACTCCAAGCACTAGCATTCTGTAACATTGCCGCTTACTCACAAGAAGCACCCCTGCGACTTAATTTTGGAGTTTATCCATCTGATCGAGCAACGGTCATGTACAGAAAATTCACTCCAATTCTTGAGGCAATTAGTGCACCAATCCAAAATCAATTAGGTCTCGACGTCGATATTCATCTTACGATATTTGAAGATTACGAGTCAGGAATACAAGCATTGTCAGACGGAACAGTTGACTTCGTTAGATTCGGTCCTTCATCTTATATCCTTGCGGAACAAAAAGATCCCAATGTTGAGTTACTTGCAATGGAACTTCGCAAAGGGCTAAAACGATTCAACGGGTTGATAATCACAAAGAAAGATAGTGGCATCAAGACAGTAAAGGACTTGAATGGAAGGTCTTTTGCTTTTGGAGATAGCAACTCAACTATTGGGAGATATCTTGCTCAATCATTACTAGTTAATGAGGGGCTCAATTCAAAATCTCTTTCAAGTTTTGATTATCTAAACAGACATGACCTAGTTGCAAAAGCCATCATCACAGGAAGCCATGATGCTGGAGCATTAAAGGCCTCAACTTATAAGAAACTTTGTGATCCCGAAAAAATAAAAGTTGTTGTTGCATTTGAAAATGTTACTAAACCTTGGGTTGCAAGAAGCGGGCTATCACAAGAAATCAAGAATGCAATTACTGCATCACTATTAGAATTAGAAGACCCAAAAACCATTGGTGAACTCGGCTGTTCCGGCTTCTCCAAAGCCACAAAAGATGATTACTCACTTGTACGTGCCGCGATGAAAAATTCTGAATCGTTCGAGCCAAAAGAAGAAGAAGAAACCGATTAATTTTTTATTGCTCTAGTTATGGTGCAAACACCAAATGTTTGTGGCGTCTGCTTAACATTAGCAAAACCTGCACTATCTATCTCTTTGCTGAGTTCTTCGGGTTCAATAAATGACTCAACGCTTTTGGGCAAATAACGATATGCACCGCTTGTGTCCCTTGCGATTAAAGTTGCGGTTATCGGCATAAGTTTCTTTGTATAAAAATTGTTAAAGAAGCGAATGATTGGATTGTTTGGAGTTGAAAACTCTAAGACAATTAGCCGACCCCCCTTTCGTAGCACTCTATAAAACTCAGCAAAGGCCTTATGTGGGTGCTGGACATTACGAATACCAAAAGCAATTGAAACAACGTCAACAGAATTAGAAGGAACATCCAACTGCATTGCATCTCCTTGCCTATAGTCAATATCAAATTTAGAATCATTCGCCTTTGCAATTGCCAAGTCAAGCATGGCTTTTGTAAAATCTATACCAATCACTGACTTAACATTAGCCAAGTAAAAGGCCATTGCTAAATCTCCAGTTCCACAAGCAACATCTAACACCTCTTCATCCCCTTTTAGTTGGGCTGCCTGAACCGCTCTTGCTCTCCACACTTGGTCTCGCCAGAGTGAATGGATACGGTTGTTCAAATCATATTTACGAGCAATGGCAGTAAACATTTTCTCTACCCGCTCATGTTTATCCTCCATTTCATGTGGATTGGAAAGGTCCTTACTGGTCCAAGGATGTGGTTCGGAGGAAAAATCTTCAGGTTCACTCATATATACCATGATACCTCTATAGTCCAAAAGGCACGTATGCCGTTACAATGAACAATATCACTTGGAGAGACAAATGATTATTGACTGCCATACACGACTTTGGTCAGACGTAAGACAACTTGGACCCGAAACCGCAAAGGTGATGGCTCACGGATCACCAAAAAGCTGGGAAGAAGAGTGCGGCGACGCTGCTGCCCACGGGAGAGCCACTTCTTGCATCGACTGTTCACTTATTCTTGGAAACCGCGCCGACCTTGTTGGAGCAAATGTTCCAAACGAGTTAATTGCTGAGTTTGCAAGCCGTGACTCATCAAGACGACTCGGAATTGCTGGCATAGATCCTTTAAGCGATTCAACCGAACATGATTTGTCCGTGGCACTTGACCTTGGTCTTGTAGGACTCGCCGTCTCTCCCCCGCTTGCTGGCTTTCACCCAACACATTCTGCTGCTATGAGGGTTTATGAATGGTGCTGTGAAAATGGTCTTCCAATCATTGTAACAATGCCCCAGCCAATACCTTCAAGTGCTGTTCTTGATTTCGCAAGACCAATTCACTGGGATGAAGTTGCTAGAACCTTCCCAACACTTCGAATTATGTTTACTCAAATGGGATACCCTTGGATAGACGAACTTTTAGTACTTGCGGGAAAACATCAACACGTATTTGCCGAAGTTTCTAGCGTTGCAACGAGACCGTGGCAGGTCTATAACGCTCTCTCAACAGCATGGAGTTTAGACGTTATAGACAGATTACTTTTCGGTTCCGGATTCCCGATGGCAACGCCACAAAAAGC
>CAZLCM010000137.1:0-2622 GCA_964558055.1 uncultured Isosphaeraceae bacterium
GTACGGTCTGAAGGGTTCAATTGTACCAGTTTCTTCGCTGTAGAGCAGAGCGCGGTGCATCCCAAGTCGCGAGGCATCTGGCGTGTCTATTAGATTGGTTGAATCGTTGGCACCCATCTGTAACAAGACCCTCATGTCAAACTCTCGAATGGACTGCCTATCAAGCGCCCGATTAAGATTGGCAAGAGTATCAGTTGTGATAATGGTATGCATACCAAGCGGTGGACCTTCCTTGAGAAGTTCAGCAAGAACTTGCGCAGGTGTCTTTGTTTTCTCTTCGTCGCCCATTGAAAAACCATAGTCGTTCTCGTCTCTTCTAAGATCTCTAAAGCGATGCATCGCATTAATCACAAGGAATACAGATTGGGCGTTAGTAATTCCATCTTTCATCCGCTTTTGAAGTTCGGTGTAAATATCTCCCATCGTTTCCTCGACCTCGCGAACTCCAACCATTTTCACATCAAAGTCCATCTCACTTACAACTTCACTAAGCATGTTTGCATGAGAACTATCCGCAGGAGTGCCATCTAGCAAAGTAAATGAAGCGTCATCTCTTTTGTATTGCGCTTCAAGTGAACGAAGGGAACTTGCAATCATGTTTGTAGTTGTTTCGTCTTGCTGTCCAACAATAAGAAGGTTGCTTGCTGATGCTTGACGAAGAGTTGCAAAAGTATCTTCTTTGATGGCCATTGCTCCACCAAGCCAAACTTTTGCAGCAATTGGTTTAGTAGAATTAGAAGCATCTTTATACGCCGGGTTGTTTTGTAAAAATACTGGTTTGTTCCCCTCGTAAACAATCATGTCTCGCTTCTGCTCAGCATCTCGGCTTAGTAAATCGGAAATAAGATTTTCGCGCGTATTTTCATTTAACCAAACAATTTGGAATGGACTATTTCCTTCTACGTTTCCTGCTGCGTCATTGTAAATTGCCTCACCTGGACGAGATAGTAAACGAGCAGCAGCGTTATCTTCATTCAAAATTATGTAACTGTCCTGCTCAGAACATTGCAACGCAACCCGAACAGCCATTTGTCCCATCGTTGACCGGCTTAACGTGTATGCACCATCTAAAGTTTGAGAACCCATGATGGCGTGAATACCAAAAGCACGACCTTGACGGACAAGGCGGTCAAGTAATAGATTTGCTTCTTGTGAAACACGGTCATCGTCGACGAAAAACTCTTGAAATTCATCGATGATAAGTAAAATCCGAGGCATGGCATCTGTGCTTTTCTCACGGAACCCTGCAATGTCTTGAACGCCTAAATCTCTGAACAATTCACCTCTTCTCTTGAGTTCAACGTCGATGCGTTGAAGAACACTAATCCCAAACTCACGATCGCTTTCAACAGCAACGACCCGCGCATGAGGCAACTTGTGGGTTGCGTATGTTTTAAATTCAACACCTTTCTTAAAGTCAACTAGATAAAACTCAACTTCATCAGGGCTGTACCAAAGTGCTAGGTTCGTAATAAGTACATGAAGCAAAGTCGATTTACCCGAACCGGTTTTACCTGCGATAAGTGCATGCTGTGCTGTGCCTCTCCCAAGAGTTAAACTTTGGAGTTTTGTTGCACCAGCGCGACCTAATGGTATTGCAACTTTTTGAGTAGTGCTTCTTGACCAAATCTCAGAGGCATCCGGTGAAATTACACTGAACGGGACTTCAACTCTATGAGTTAATTCTGCTTCATCACCAACTTTCTTTACAATTGAAGTGGTGAGTTCGTCGTTTGGTGGTTCTTCGATTGTAAGTGGAAGGTCACGAAGTTCGTCTTCATCAATCACGAACTTCCCTTCTTCCTCGATAATTCGCAGTGGTATTTTGTTGAGCGTATCTTCGTCGATGCCAGAAGGTAGAGCTGTCGAAAGATCTCTATGAAGAATGACATGTACTCCGCAACGTGCACCACTTGTGATAATACTCGTCAAGCGCTTTGCTGAGTTTTCTGAAAAGTTATTAGGAAGGTCTGCTATGACTAGGAACCTGTATGGTTCTGCGATTTCACCCGCTTGATTGTTATAAACATCAATGGATTCAAAATCATTTCTAAGATATTTCTGAATCACTGTCTCCATGTGTTCGGTGAGCAATGAAAGTTGTTGTTCAATGTGCCTTGGTTCAGACCATGACCTGTCTAGAAGTTGCGAATCCTCGTAGTCGGCTAGATGTAAAACTCCTGCGAAACTTTGACCAAGCCCAACTGGGTCTATAAGTGTGAAATGCGCTTTACCAGCAGGAAGAGCAGTCATCACTCTTAACATTGCATTTTGTAAAAATGAAACACCTTTGTTCCTATGCTTCTTTGTTGTCGAGATGAGCATAGAGGTTTCATCTGGAAGGGTGGCAGCAAGTGGTAATGAAAGTTTAGAATCGCCATGAATTGCAAAAACATCAGTGGGCGGTAACTCGCCTCCGATTGTATCTAGGTCGACCTTGAAATCTCCCACAGGTATTTGTTTGCTTGGCTCAGTGTTTGGCTTCCAATTTTGCCAGTTTGAAGTCCATACGGGGTGGTCAAGTTCTTTAGCCGAATTCTGCCCAGATACATCAGATTGGAATGCTACAAACTCTTTATCCCAGTGATTTTTTAATCGTTCTATCGTTTCTATTTCAGTTTG
>CAZLCM010000138.1:0-2561 GCA_964558055.1 uncultured Isosphaeraceae bacterium
GAAGCGTAGCAGAATCCCATCATGTATCATAAGGGTCTATGGCTTCAAATAAACTCTTATCTTTTGCGACCAGGTTCTTGGTAGTAATTGTTTTGTTAGTAATTTCAATTTCTATTTTCGTTGCCCTTGTCTCAACAAAGCCACAATTGGCTGTAGAGGTGGGAGAGCGATCACTTCCTGCTGTTGTCGTAATGGATGTGAAGCAAGTGCCTATTCAAAGAAGTACAGTTGGTTATGGAACCGCAGATGCCATACAACATGCCGACGTTCCAACCGAGGTGTCGTCTACAGTTCTCGTCTTGCCACCTACAACTAGGGTTGGGAGACCAGTTAAGAGGGGAGAACTTCTTGTTGAACTTGACTCTAGAGATTTTCGACAACAACTTGTACGTGCTGAACAAGCATATTCTTCTTCCAAGTCCGCACTTGCTTTGTTAGAAGTTGAACGAGTTGCTGCTGAGGAACGGGCGTCACTTGCAAATGAAGATATGGCTCTTGCTGAGGTTGAATTCAAGCGCATACAAGAGGCGCAAGCGAAAGGGGCAGCAAAGCAAAGAGAAGTCGATGCTGCAAAACAAAAATTGCTTTCGGTTTCGTCAGCTGCAATAAATGCAAATGAAGCCGCGAGCCGATTCCCCGCTAAAGAAGAGCAAGCATATTCAAACGTGTCATCAGCAAGCGCCGAAGTTGAACTTGCAAGAGAAAACGTTAAAAGATGCAACGTTGTTAGCCCTATCGATGGTGTGATTCAAGATGTTGATGTTCGCGTTGGAGAACACGTCAACAAAGGGAAACGAATTGCGCGTATTGTGAATAGTAGTTCCATGGAAATACCTTTGCGGTTGCCCTCACACGCACGAGCTTTTGTTCAAATTGGTGATGAAGCAAAACTTCGTTCTGCTGGCTTTGGTAAGCGAAAATGGGAATCAAGGGTTGGGCGTATTGCTCCTGAAGATGACGCAAGCTCAAGGACAATGATTGTGTATCTCGATATAAACCAAGATGCTCTAAGTGGCTCGAGCATACCTCCTGGTTTGTTTGTCAGGGGAGAAGTAAGAAGTGCTAAGGATACAATGCCTCGTTGGGTAGTCCCACGAAGATCAGTTCGAGAGGACAGAGTCCTCATTGTTCGAGATGGAGTCATTCGAAGCATCCCCGTCTCGGTAGATTACTCAGTTACTAGCGACTTCCCATTTTTTAATCTTCCCGATCAAGATTGGGTCGTACTTGAATCAGCACTCACAGAAGGGGACTTTTTGATAGTTGATCCTGGTGGCAGTTTGCGTGATGGCATGGGTGTTCGTGCAATCCTTGCAAGCGAGGTTGTTTTGGAATGAACCTTCCAAAATTTGGTGTGAAAAATCCAGTGCCAATTAACTTGCTCATGGCAGGTTTAATTTTGGCGGGTATATTTTCTGCTTTTAATCTGCGAAGACAATTTTTCCCAGATATGGAGTTTGACAAAGTTGTAGTATCAATGGTCTACCCTGGCGCTTCACCAGAAGAAGTGCAGGGCTCAATTGCAAAACGAATTGAAAATGCTCTTGTGTCAATAGATGATGTTGATGAACTTAGTACTACTTGTTCAGAGGGTGTTGTAACTGTTGTTGTTTCATTTAAAGAGGGCACGGTTAACTTGGATGAGTCGATCGATGAGGTACGACGAACAGTAGAGTCATTGCAGGATTTGCCAGCCGATGTTGAACGGCCAGTCGTAACACGTCTCGAACCTCAAATGCCAGTAATCATGGTTGAACTGTGGGGCGAAGTCGACCAGCATGTAATGAAACAGTCCCTCAGAGATATTCGCGATGATTTGAGGTCATTCCCTGAAATGGGTGCAATTGCGCTTGGGGGAGATATTAATAATGAGTTAACAGTTGAACTAGATCAAGATAGTTTGATTGAACATGGGATTAGTATTGCTACAGTTTCAGATCGAATTACAACTTGGATGCGTGAAATTCCTGGAGGGACACTACGAGGCGCAGGTGGTGACATTGTTATAAGAACAGATACCCCAGATGAAACTTCTATAGAACTTGAAGAAATTGTTATTCGGTCTGCTCATGATGGTGAAACTCTACATCTAGGGGATATCGCTAAGATTCAAACCACACTTGTTGATATTCCAATTAGCGTGCGGTTCAATGAAGAGCCAGCGATGAATATGTTTATTACCAAGACAGGGGATCAAGACATTGTTCTGATGGCAGAGATTGTTCGAGCTTATGTTGCAGGGCGAATGGGAGAAGATTATGTTTCGAATTGGAAAGACACACTTTCAGGTGGAAGAACCCTAAGAAAAGAGGCTTGGCAATTGGGAGTAAACGCTGACCCGTTGCCCACAAATAGTTCTCTTTCAACTTTTACAGATTTAGCAAGATTTGTTGAAGGAAGAATGAATCTACTTACAGAAAATGCATTGCTTGGTGGAGGGCTCGTGTTTATCCTTCTCTTGCTCGCTTTGAACTGGAGAGTTGCTCTTTGGGTAGGGATAGGTCTTGTTACTGCTCTTGGTGGGACATTATTTATTATGTACCTCTTTGGAATTACATTAA
>CAZLCM010000139.1:0-2552 GCA_964558055.1 uncultured Isosphaeraceae bacterium
CCCGTGACTACATTAATAGTAGTTTTGTTGGAGTCACCACAGCAGTCATCAATTGGTCGTGCTCTTCACTTGGAACCTTGGCTGTTATCTGCTCATCAAAACACACCCCGATGACAACAGGAGGTCTCGATTGCTCTAAAAATCGGTCATAGAATCCACCACCTCGCCCTAGCCGCCCCCCAATTGGGTCGAATCCCACGCCAGGAACCAGTATGACATCAATAATCTCATTAGGAAGGGGGTACCTCTCTTTTGGTTCTTTGATTCCATGACGAGTTTCTAATAGTGAGGTTTCGCTTAAGTTAGAAAGGAGCCCAAAACGCATCGAGTTGTCCTCCCAGCCCATAAGCGGAATACCGACTGTTCTTGACTCATCTATCCAAAGTTGGATAGCAGGCAGAAGGCTAACCTCATCGTGCAATGGCAGGAAAGTAAAAATTGTCTCTGCAAGTGATACAGAAGCAATGGACATAAGTTGTTGGCATATTAGTTTGCTTGCCTCTTTTTTATCTTCGACTGATATTGAATCGACTTTTGTTTTTAAGTGTTTCCTAAGTTCAATCTTGTTCATCGAAATACTCAGCAGTAATTGTTGGTAACTTGGTTGGGTCGTGATCTGTTGGAGCAACAACTGTCCGTAAATGTTTGACATCATCTCTTGCTTGAATAATTCCATCGTATACAGCACGAGATTTTGCAGATTTTGATAAATAGATAACGAGTTGGCTAAGTGCAAATTGGCATTCTGGCATACCCACCCGTTCAACAATCAGCCAAGTAGATGCTGCTTGTTCGAGCGCTCTTGGATCCGCTAATCCAACATCTTCACTTGCAAAGATAGACATACGTCTCGCTATGAAACGAGGGTCTTCGCCTGCCTCAAGCATGCAAGCAAGCCAATACAGTGCACTATTAGTGTCGCCATTTCGTACGGATTTAATCAACGCACTTGCGTGATCGTAATGCCCGTCACCTTGGCGGTCATATCTAACGGCTTTTTTCTGTATGGATTGCTCTGCGTCCTCCAAGGTTATAGTTGACCCACCTGAGCTCCCAACAGCAATTTCCAGAGCATTGAGTGCGCGCCTTGCATCGCCATCTGCGAGTGTTGCCCATAGGGAAATAGCTTCGTTCGTAACTTCAATTTGAAGGGCACCTAACCCTCTTGTTTCACTTAATGCCATTCGTATCACAGTTTCTATTTCTTTAGCTGAAAGTGGTTCTAACTGAAACAAAGTTGATCTGCTTATCAAGGCGTTGTTAATTGTGTACGACGGGTTCTCAGTGGTTGCTCCAATTAGGATAAGAAGACCTTGTTCGACTGCTTCAAGAAGAACGTCTTGTTGGCTCCTGCTAAAACGATGAATCTCATCTAAGAATAAAATAGTTCGTTTTGAATCTCTTTCGATTCGCATTCTCGCTTCTTCGATGATTTGCCTTATGTCAGCAACACCAATCATTGCGGCGTTAAAGGATTCAAAGGTCGATTTGGTTTCGTTTGCGATTACATAGGCAAGGGTAGTTTTACCTGTGCCAGGAGGTCCCCAGAAAATAGCAGAACTAAGTGTGTCGCTTGTGATCATCCTTCTTAGAAGGGTTCCATTGCCTAAGATATGGGTCTGCCCAACTACCTCATCAAGAGTTCTTGGGCGAGTTCTATCTGCAAGTGGTCTGACCTCGTCACGCTTTTGTTTGGCTTCCTCTGAAAAAAGGTTGGGCATTATTAGATTGTAAACGCATCATCCTGCTCCGATAACAAGATGAAGTTGGTTATTTATTTCTCAAGAGTACTCTTGTGGTGTATTCTTCACACAATATGTGTGGAATAGTTGCTTATATTGGATCAAAGCCAGCAAGAGAACTCCTTTTGGAAGGCCTCAAGCGGCTTGAGTATCGTGGTTACGATTCGGCAGGGCTTGCAGTGTTAAACGGCGATTTGAAAGTTGCACGGTCTAAGGGACGTGTTTCTGGCTTGGAGGAAATGGTCGTCAATGACGAAGGATTTGATGGCACCCTTGGAATTGCCCACACTCGTTGGGCAACTCACGGAGAGCCCTCAGAAAGAAACGCGCACCCTCAATCCGATGATGCTAAGAATGGTCACGGAATAACACTTGTGCATAACGGTATCATTGAAAACTATTCCGTACTAAAGCAATATCTCGGCGACAGAGGCCATACTTTCTTAAGTGAAACAGACACAGAAGTACTTGCACATTTAATTGGCGAGTTGTACGACGGTGATTTAGAAGCAGCGGTGCAATCGGCTCTTCGAGAAGTTACAGGCGCTTACGCTATTGCGGTTGTCTGTGAAGAAGAACCCGATGTTCTTGTTGTTGCAAGAAAGGGCTCACCTCTTATTGTTGGTGTAGGAAAAGACGAGTACGTTGTTGCTTCGGACTCAAGTGCAATTGTCGCACATACAACCCAAGCATTTTTGCTTGACAACGAAACAGTTGCTCGGTTAACGCGCGATTCTTTTAGAACAACGACGATGGACAACGTGGAACTTACACCTGAAATTCAAGAACTTGAATTTACACTTGAGCAAA
>CAZLCM010000140.1:0-2534 GCA_964558055.1 uncultured Isosphaeraceae bacterium
ATGGTCAGTCATCAAGAACGAGATGGCGGCGATTTTTTGTCGCCGCATGGAAGGAACAATAATTCACAAACTTCTCAAGAATGGGCTAGGGATGCCATGCTCCACTACAAAAAGACTGGCTGCCCAGTCACACGAGAATCGATTGTTCTCCATTACATGGACACGTTTGTACATAGATTGGCTCTACAAAAATCGGCAAGCGTTGGATACCGCGTAACTCCAGAAGACCTAAAACAGGATGCGTTTTTTGCATTAAACAACTACATAGATAAGTTTGAACCCTCTCGTAATTACAAGTTTGAAAGTTTTGCTCGTCTTCGGATAGAAGGGGCTATGCTGGACTTCCTTCGGCGAGAGGACCCTGCTTCTCGATTAGCAAGGTCCAGATCCAAGATGATATCGAATGCTATCGAGCTGTTTAGAGCCGAGTTTGGACGAAGACCGACCGAAGAGGAGCTGCAAGTTTTATTGCAACTCGATGAAAAGGAATTCTTGTCTGTTATGCGTGACGCACACGTACCTTGCACCATTTCTTTTCACCCTCGAGAGTCAGAAAATGATGACGATGAATCAAATTGTGCAATTCACATAGAATCGAAATATGATTGTTTCGAATCCAAAGAACGCCAAGACCTGAATTCTTGGCTTTTTCAACAACTAGGGCACTATGACATTCTAATTGTGACACTTACGTATTGTGAGGGGCTGACCATGCTCGAGATTGGACACGCGCTTGGATTTAGCGAATCAAGGGTAAGCCAGAGATTAAAACATGCACATAATGTAATTAAAGGTCGTCTTTTGGATTATCCAGATAGCGTTGCGCTCATGGCTGGTTAAGAAGCGGAATTACAAGTTGAACAAATATCCCAAGTGCAACAGCTATTCCAACAATACCAAGCACAATCTGGCCTGTCATTATGAATACCGACTGCCAGTATCTTGCATAGTTTTCTTCACGCAAAGCTCTATAAATAATTGAAATACCAAAAACCAGTGGTATTAGTAATAGGTACCACCAGGACTGCATAGCATTCATGGGTTCATAAAATGGAATCCAACCCAAAATCAAGACGCTCTCCTATCTTGCAAATTAACCTTAAAGTCATCGTTATCTTTTGCCTGCAGAACATCTAGCAGAACAACAAAATTCATTAAACCCGCCATGGCAATAAAAAGAATTCCTATTTCGTTGGCGTGGCTAAGGCCAATCAGTGTTGTTTTTTCTGCAATTGGAAGCGGGGCTATGAATGCTTGATTTAAGAGGTCTATCCCAATAACGATTGGACCGCACCAAACCTGTGCAATAAACCAGAGTGAGTCGTTCTTGTGGTCAACCGAATCAATTCCGCCAACGAGCACACCACAAACAATCAAAAAAATCATACCGACCATTATTAGAAAACCTCTTCGTTTTTGACCTATGCTAATGTGGCCAAGTCCTGGAAGAATCCACCCAAGAACCGTTGCGGTCATATTTAGATTTGTTTGTTTTGGGTTGGTTTTCATAGATGTTAATTGGTGTCTTTTTGAAACTTGTGGGGTATGCTACCAATGTGACGGATAAACAGGGACAAGGTGGAAACGATTCTGGGATGCCACATGATACTGGTGAGGTTGTTGACCGTCGAAGTGGTATTGATCGGCGCGACCTAAGTAAGCCATCCCAAACCGATTTGGATAGAAGGCGAGGACCGGGCCGGAGGCGAACAGATTTTTTGCGGTCAGCAGAAGAGGGTGAAATGAGTCAAGAGCAATTTTTGTTCTTGGTGGCAATAAATGCTTTTAAAGAGGCAAATGGCAGAACTTTTCCAACTTGGACGGACGTGTTAGAGGTCGTTCGAAAACTAGGGTATAGAAAAACATTACCAAGCGAATTAGATTTAGGGGACAAGGTCGAGGACTGGACAGAAAAACACGACTCGGAAAGTGGCGTGTAACTACATCTAGATTTTTGGCAACGTTAGAATTTGCCTACTCAAAATATTCTGCGTTTATCTGAATATATTTGTGCCATTCTTCTGGAAGGTCTTCTTCTGGGAAAATCGCTTGAACGGGGCACTCGTCAACACAAAGACCACAGTCAATGCAAATGTCTGGGTCTATGTAAAGCATTTCTACTTCTTTGAATTTGTCATCATCACTCATTGGAAGTATGCAATCTACTGGGCATACATCTACGCAAGCTGTGTCTTTGGTTCCAATACATGGTTCTGCAATTATGTGGGTCATGGATATTACTTCGTTCTACTTCGTGAAAAATGTTTAGTGGTTAAAAAATATGATTCTTATTATGTCATGGAAACTGTGTTTTGACTAGACCCATACTTAGTTAGGAAAAAGAAGAAACGACCCCAGAAGAGGTCGTTTCTCGGTGTGATCCGTAATGTAATAACGCTTAAGTTATTTTTTACGTCGGCGCGTCGTTTTCCTAGCAGCTTTCTTACGAGTTGCTTTCTTGCGAGTTGCCTTCTTACGTGTAGCCTTCTTACGAGTAGCTTTCTTGCGAGTAGCCTTCTTACGAGTAGCTTTCT
>CAZLCM010000141.1:0-2510 GCA_964558055.1 uncultured Isosphaeraceae bacterium
AAAAAGTAACCGTGATGCGTTTGGTACGAAACTCAAACTTGTAGCAGTGCACAATATGATGGTGATGTATATTTGCTTCTATATACGGATGATGCAAGAAGCATGACTCACAAGCACGGAAACAAGTGGTCTGTTACTAGTGCGTTCCAGTCGGCGGATGAGTTTGGCCGTCCTTCTATTGCATTTCGATTAGATGGGGCTGGCGGCAGCAAAATGGGACGAATGACAGGTCCCCACGTAAACGAGCCAATGGCAATTGTGCTCGATGGTCAAGTGTATACAGCACCAAATTTGAATTCTCAAATAAATGGACAAGGTCAAATTTCTGGTAGTTTTTCTCAGGATGAAATCGATTACTTACTTAGAGTTCTTGCTGCTGGCTCACTAGAGGCTCGATTAAGCAATGACCCAATAGCGGTAAATGTAATAGGCCCAACTATAGGTGTTGATAACTTAACTCGTGGTCTTTCTGCTTTGGGCTGGTCTGTAATTGCAGTGATGATTTTCATGCTGTTCTACTATATGGTTGCAGGTATAGTTGCCGACTTTGCCTTGCTTGTCAATGGTCTTTTGATTTTCGGAATCATGGCTCTCATCGATGGAACATTCACGCTTCCAGGTTTGGCTGGAGTTGTTCTTACGATGGGTATGGCGGTCGACGCAAACGTTCTTATTTACGAACGAATTCGCGAAGAGTTGAACGCTGGAGCAAAGGATTTACGTGAAGCAGTTCGTGAAGGGTACAGCAAAGTGTACTCAACTATTATCGATGCGAACTTAACCAACTTGATTGTGTGTTTTGTGCTCTACAGGACAGCAACAACCGAAGTTAAAGGTTTTGCGGTTACCCTATCAATCGGTATTGTCGCGACACTCTTTACTTCATTGTTTGTAACACGAGCCATCTTTAAGATTTACACGGATGTTCTTGGCAAAAGAAACTTGCCGATGCTACCTACAGTTGTACCTGCAGTTGCACGATTATTACATCCTGTTGTTGATTGGGTAAATCTTCGAAAGATATTTTGGACACTAAGTTTTGTTGTTTGCGGTCTATCGATATTCTTGCTCCTAGGTCGGGGTGTAACGATGCTCGATACAGAGTTTCGTGGTGGCGTTTCTATGACTATGCGCACAAAAATGACTGACAGCAGTCGTCTTCTTTTGGCGCACACAGGCGAGGACTCAGTTGAGTCCCGTGTTCATGCAATTGGCGATGCTGCAAAGGGTGATTCACAGGAAGATAGAATTCTTGCCGAACTCTCTGGTGCGACAATTCTTACTATTGGCGAACCTCAAGTAAATGAAAATGGAAGAGTCGTCTCAGATGGATTCCAAGTTAAAGTATCAAACCCACCGGGCATTGAAGATGATGCGGTTGTAACTTCAATAGTTGTTGAAGCGATTACCGATGCATTCGGCCATGAACTCGATATACCGCCGGCGCTGGAATTTAAAGGGTCTGGCACCACATCATTTGAGAAACACACGCATCAAATCCCACAAACGGCAAGTTCAGTTGGCGAAATTGTTGGAACAAATGCTCGTGGTGATTTAACGGACTATCGTGGTGGTGTTCTAGTTGTTGTTGAAGATATCTCACCTGCTGCAACTCTTGAAGATGTCAAAAAACGAATTGCTCGTATGAGACAACAACCAGAATTTGCGCGCGATGCTGGTGGTCGTGAAGTTGAAATATTCGGTATTAAACGAGGCGATGGCGGAGGTTACTCTTCCGTAGCAGTTGCAGTTTATGACGCAGATATGAATTACTTCAAGAACAACCCTGAAGTTGTTGACGAACGTGTTGCCTCTAACGAATGGAACCTTGTTTCTACTGCACTAAGCCAACCACAATCGCTAGAGCAAGTTAGCAGTTTCTCATCCCAAATAGCAGAGACGATGAAGGCAAATGCAATCGTTGCGGTCATCTTGTCTTTGCTTGGTATTCTTGCCTACATTTGGTTTAGATTCGGATCATTGAAGTATTCTCTTGCTGCGATTGTTGCACTGCTTCATGACGTTACTATTACTCTTGGTGCACTTGCGCTTGCAGGTTACGTTGCACACATTACTTTCTTTAGCCAAACACTCAGGATAGAGGCGTTCCAAATTGATCTTGGTGTTATTGCCGCTCTTTTAACGGTGATTGGCTACTCGCTGAACGATACGATTGTTATTCTTGACCGTATCCGTGAGAATCGAGGTAAGCGACCGCTCCCAACTCAAGAAATCGTAAACGACTCAATTAACCAAACTATTAGCCGAACCGTATTGACTTCTGTTACTACTCTAGTTGCAGTTTTAATCATCTACTGGGCTGGTGGTGGTGGTATTCGTCCGTTCGCATTTGCTCTGTTGATTGGTATTTTAGTAGGTACGTATAGTTCAGTCGCTATCGCGGCACCGCTTGTCTTCAAAGGCCATTCCCCTAAGCAAGCAAAGGATGTCCTTGAGATTCCTACTGACGAGTAAACAGGCCGGCTAAATAGAAAACGACCCGCGGGATT
>CAZLCM010000142.1:0-2482 GCA_964558055.1 uncultured Isosphaeraceae bacterium
GTTAAAGGCGATGTACACGACATTGGCAAGAACTTAGTGGACATAATCCTTAGCAATAATGGATGGCAGGTCCATAACATTGGTATCAAGCAGACGATCGACGAGATTATTCAGGCGTGGAGAGAAACTGGTGCGGATGCGATTGGCATGTCGGGGTTGCTTGTAAAAAGTGTAATGGTGATGGAAGAGAATCTAAAGATTCTCAATGAAATGAACATAGAAGTGCCAGTGTTACTCGGTGGAGCGCCTCTTTCGAGACATTATGCAGAATCACATTTGCGATCAATCTATGATGGGCAACTCTATTATGGGAAGGATGCATTTGATGGGCTTCGAATTTGCAATGCGCTAGCTGAAGGGAAAAAAGACGCACTGATTGCAGAAATCGAATTGAGGTTAGCAAAAAGAGCAGCAGTTGAAACGCGTGTTCGTGCAATGGAATCAAGTAACGTTGATGCATCTGCTTCGGTGGAAACAGTTGAACAAGTACGTAGTGATGTTACGCAGGATGTGCAAGTACCTACGCCGCCATTTTGGGGCGATCGAGTGATCGACGCATTGGATCTAGATGATATTTACCCGTACATCAATAAAGTTGCACTCTTTAGAGGACAGTGGGGGTTCAAAAAAGGTAGTCGATCGAAAGGTGATTATGAACATTACCTTGATGAAGAGGTGCGACCAATTTTTGAACGCTTAAAAACGTCACTTCGTGATGATGGTGTGTTGCAGCCCAAAGTTGTATACGGATGGTTCCCAGTTGCAAGCGATGGTGATGAACTTGTTGTTTTTGATCCCAACGATCACGCTGTTGAATTGGAGCGGTTTAGTTTTCCACGGCAGACCAAGAGAAGAAAATTATGCATCAGCGACTTTTTCAGATCAGTTGATTCAGGTGATAAGGACGTCCTTGGTTTGTCCTGTGTGACTATGGGTTCTGAGGTAAGTAAAGTTGCAGAAAAACTTTTCGAAAATGACGCGTATCAAGAGTACTTGTTTGTCCATGGAATGGGCGTAGAATGTGCAGAAGCCCTCGCTGAATTGTGGCACAAACGGATGCGCGAAGAACTTGGGATCAGCACGAGCGATAGTCCACATATCAATGAATTGTTCTCCCAAAAATATCAAGGGAGCCGCTATTCGTTTGGCTATCCCGCATGCCCAGAAATGAGTCACCAAGAAAAGTTGTTTGGGCTGCTCAAGCCCGATCGCATTGGTTGTGTGCTGACTGAAAATTGGCAAATCGATCCTGAGCAATCTACATCCGCCATCATTGTTCACCATCGAGAAGCAAAATACTTCAACGCTAATTAAAATCGCAGTTGAACCATTTCAGATGACTGTGTTTTTGGAGGGGTGCCCTGACCAGCGATGTGATTTCATCGAAGTTGCACTTTCTTTATGTTCAAATGTGTACATTCGTCAAGGAATTGGAATGCCAGTTCTGCTACTGACATCTTCTCCATAACCAAACGCCGTTCAATCCGAATTCATTCGCGGTATATTAAACGTAATGTTCGAGAAAATCATGAAGTTGACAACTAGGCAGAGATCACTACTGGCGCTGGTACTCATTTTGCCTGCGCCACTTATTGGTGTCACTTGTTCATTTTATATGCCGCCTTTGCAAGGATTTGGTTCACAAGAAATCGAAATAGGTAAACTTGCTTGGGCAATTTCAAAGATGTGGTTTCTGCTCTTGCCTGTTGTTTGGTTACTTTTTATAGATAAAAAAAGGATTAGTTGGTCGCCTACGAGTAAGAACGGGATCATTGCGGGGCTCGCTTGGTCGGTGCCTGTTGCAGTCGTGATATTCGCAACGTATTGGCTCGCTAAGGGGTCGCTTATTGATCCCGAAGCAAAAGCAACCATCGATGAACTTGGTATCACAACTCCCGCAAAGTTTTTGATTTTTGCATCAGCGATGTCACTTGGAAACTCCTTGCTGGAAGAATATGTATGGCGCTGGTTTGTATTTTCAAAATTAAAAGTACTTGTTGGTGTGTGGCCAGCTATCTTTTTGAGTTCATTCTTTTTTACAGTCCATCATATTGTAATCATGTGGAACTTCGGTTCAAATTGGTTCGTCTTTATAGGATCACTCGGTCTATTCGCTGGTGCGATTATCTGGGCATGGCTTTACAACAAGTACAACTCCATTTGGCCAGGTTGGATCTGCCATGTTGCTGCAGACACTGCTATTATGTGGGTTGCTTGGTGGATAATTACAGGAAATTAATCAAATGAAATATGTTTTTACACTACTAATCTTTGCTTGCTCAACAACGCTGTTTGGAATGCAAGACAAAGAATCGCGCACGTCGCTAGAGACCATACCGAACGTTGTGACAAAAGATATTAAAGCGGGTATCGAACAGCACATTCGAGAGTTGTCAGAAAGTAATGATGGTTTCTTTCCAATTACGTTTGAAGAAAAAGAAATGAAACTGAAGTTGGTTCGAGTACACATGGAATATCTTGC
>CAZLCM010000143.1:0-2476 GCA_964558055.1 uncultured Isosphaeraceae bacterium
GATGATGAAATTAGAAACAAGACATCATGGTTCCGTCATTGTCCTTGCGCTTTGGGCTCTAGGAATTGCTGCAATAGTAACTTCATCAATTCAGGTTTTTGCTCAACGCCAATCACTATACGGAATTGAAGTTGTTGACAGAATTCAATCTAGATGGGCTGCAAGGGCTGGAGTCGAAACTTCAATTGCCGTTATGTCCGACCACACAGCAAGACCTATTCCAGGCAATGCATTTGCAATGGTAGCTGAACTTGAACATGTTTCGGTAGGTGATATTGGCAAAGCAACTTGGGACATAAGGCATAATGTTGATGGGGAAGATTGGCAGGGCCCGTTAGATGAGCATAGAAAATTCAACATTAATTCAGATGATAATTCTCTATTCGTATTTATCATTGATGATTTAGCTTTTGGAATTCACGATGCTGTCATGGACTGGATTGACGAAAATGATGACCCACGACTGCTTGGAGTTGAAAGGGATTATTACTTGAGTTTGGAGACATCTTACGAACCGAGAAATGGAAAGTTACGCTCTTTGGCAGAACTTGAACTAATTGCTGGCGTGATGCCCGATGATGTTCGTGGTGAGGACTGGAATCTGAATTATCGACTTGACCCAAACGAAGATGATGGCGGAGAGAGTTTGCCTTGGGATGAACCAGACAACTATTTGCAAGGTGGCTGGGCATCCCTGTTAACTACATACTCAGTAGATGGAGGCGCTACAGATAGCGGAGAGCCGAGAATAAACCTTAGAAATACTGACCTTGAGACCGTACAACTTCGGCTCGGTGTGTTTCAAGAACAAGCTGAGGCAATAATTAACTACGCATCAAAAGACGATGCAGAATTATCTACAT
Organism: uncultured Isosphaeraceae bacterium; assembly: GCA_964558055.1. Lineage (GTDB taxonomy): Bacteria > Planctomycetota > Phycisphaerae > Phycisphaerales > SM1A02. The sequence continues at coordinate 864 of CAZLCM010000143.1, forward strand.
TTCTAACTACCACTCTAAGATCCATATCGGGTGATGCCGAAGGTGTTACAAACCTAACAGACGATCAGTTACGGCTGATATTTTCTGAGACCTGTCTATTTGACCAACATAAAGCACCTGAAGGAAGAATTAATATAAATACGGTTTCTCCTGACACACTTTACAAGTTATATCCAGAACAATCACGTTTTGTCGAAGAAGTTCTCTACAAAAGAAATAGCAGCCCAGCAGGAATAACTAGCCCACTTGAATATCTCTCCATACCCGGTGTCGAAAATGCTCATATCACTGAGTTATGTAAACGATTCGATACTCGCAGCAATGTATATACAATTTCATGCCTTGGAAAAGCAAATGGAAGTGGAGTTGAACAAGAAATAATAGCTATTGTCGATCGTTCGACCCTTCCTGTGACGATACTGGAATACAGAGAACAATGAGTAAACAAGTAACAAAAGAGCCAAACACTATTGACTCACTCATAGTAATTGTCCATCGTGTTGGTGATACTTGGCAATGCCTATTTGCTAATATAGAAGAAGGTAATTCTCCTGCAATATTAGAAACCCTTGAAGTACGGGGAGATAACGAACTAGATGACCTGTTAGTTTTAAAATCTCCTTCTCAAATCTATGCGATTCTTCCAGGAAGTGAGACCGTCTGTAGAACAACAACACTTCCAGATGTTGATGATGACCAGATCGTAGAAGCACTCCGTTTGCAGGCCGAAGCAAAACTACTAGGCGGAACTCCGCTTCATCGAAGAGCCCATGCACCTTTAGAGTCAGCAATTGGTGAAACCAATCGTATTGGCATCATCGTGACTTGGCCCGAATCATCAACTTTTGCCTGCCCCACGTGTTTAGATGATGCACTTTTTATACCAGATGCTGTTTCAGTTGCTGCACTTCTCAATGGCTCACGCCCAACTGAACCAATCATCTTCGCCGACTTTTTAGATGGGACTGTGACTATCGCACTCACTCACGCAAATGGAGCAGCGATACGAGCAACACAGGAGATTTCTTCTAGCAAAGATTCTTTTTTTGAAGGAATCATAAGAACCACAAACGAAACAGCCCTTCTTCACAATCACACCGACTCTTTTGTTCAGCAAATGAGTGAACAACTTGACGGGACACTTAAAAGCTCAACTGATAAGAACAGCATATTAATACTTCCAAAGACGATTGTAGATAATACTCTTACACGTATTCGAAATTGCACAAGCATAGACAACAATTGGTGGAATACATGGGGTATTGCAATTGGCGGACTGCTAGCAGTTACTGGTTCGATGCAGCCACTTACAATAATGCACCAAAAAGCCATAGAAGTACATCCATCATCATTAGAAAAAATAACCAACCGCTTAGATAGTCGAAGTTTTTCAAATAAACTTCTAATTGTTGCTGTACTCTTGTTAGCGTTTGGATCAACTGTTGTCTCTGGCATTCGACTCGGTGTCTTATCCTTCTTGAATCCAAATATAGAAGAGCGCTATTCACAAACAGTCCTAGAAAGAAAACAACATATCGTCTACAAAGAGTTGGCTAAGTCAGCGTGGCCTATGACTAAATTAATTTCTGACATCGTTAACAATGTACCTATTG
>CAZLCM010000144.1:0-2468 GCA_964558055.1 uncultured Isosphaeraceae bacterium
TTCTCCTCAAGGAAATAATAAACCCCCTAGCGAACTAGGGGGTTTGTTATTTGTATGTAGGTTTAAACTAATCTGCGCTATAAAAGTTGTCTTTGTACCGCTCTTTGAGAGACCGTATTCCTCTCTCGTCACCAATTATTGTTAACTGGTCACCCTCTTCCAAGATAGTAGACCCTCTTGGTACAACCATGTGGTTTCTTCGGTGAATCAAAGCAACAAGACAACCTTCAGGAAAACTCAGTTTATGAATCGGTAAGTCGATTAGTTGCTCTGTCGTTGTTCCTATCGTTACATGAAGTGACAAGAATCTCTCTTCTCTTAGTAAGATTTCTTTTAAATCTTGGTTCGTTACAGCAGTAAGCCATTTAGGCATGAAACCATCTTGGTCGACGTGCCCAGCAAGTTGGGCAAGTAGACGCAAATGTTGAGAGGGGTCTTCTTCTGGGCTTACCAAGAAGAAAATTGCATGGATTGCTTGTTCCTTATGCTGCTCACCAAAAACATCTCCTACATCAATTGTCAAACCATCTCTACTTCGTGCGATTACCATCACGGACTGTTTAATATTTGGAATACGTAAGTGTGGCAAGGCAACGCCGCCAGTAACTGGAGTGGCACCAACACGTGTTCCCTCTAAAAAACCGTCAGAGAGGAAAGAGGCGGTAGTTGGCAAGAGTGCAGAAAGTTCCTCAGAAGCAGAGTTCACAATATCTTCAAAATTGGATCCGTGAGGTGCATCTACAACTCTTGACTTTGTAACTATCTCATCAAATGGATCATGTTTTCTTAAGCCCTTTTCCTTAAGAATCTCACGTAGTTCTGTGTCAAGTGCAGCAAAACGCTTCCTTCCTAGCCGTTCAAAAATGTGATAAATGGCTCCGTATCGTTCGACACGTTTTCTAGCATAAGAAAAATACCAAACGATGCTAACAATAACAATGCCGAATGAAAAAATGACAGGAAGCCATCCCATAATGCAGATAATGAAAATGCAAGCAGATGCACCAATTATTTGTAACCAAGGATACAGTGGTACTCGATAACCAGGGTCATACGACGGGAGTTCCGCTTCACGCATTACGATAACGGATATGCAAAGTAATGCGAACATGAGAAGTTGGAACGCACTTGCAAGTTTTGCAATTTTCAGCGGGTCTAAAAATAAGATTACACAAATAATCAAACTAGAAGAAATAAGAATTCCGAGAACTGGCGTTCCTTTTTCATCAACTTTTCTAAGTGAAGGTGGGAGAAGATGGTCGCGACTCATTGCAAGTGGATAACGAGAAGCACTCAAAATTCCTGCATTGGCAACTGAAAGGAATGCAAATATAGCAGCAATTGCCATGATATATGCTCCCGTAGTCGATCCAGTAATATCTGCAGCGACTGTCGAGACGGGAGTTAAGTTGATTTGACCATCTACGATTGAGAGCCCCTGTGTTCCGCTGACGCCAACCATGACAAACAGACCAACGATGTAAACAAAAATTGCTGTTCCAATCGCTAAGAACAAACCTAAAGGTAAATTTCGTTCGGGATTACTAATCTCGCCAGCAACGCTAATAACTTTCGTGACGCCAGCGTAACTAATAAATACTACACCAGCAGCAGATAGGATATTACTTGTTCCTTCGTCAAAAAACCCTGTAAAGTTTGCTGGCTTAATAGCCAAACTACCAGCCGTCAAAAACCAACAGAGTAGGGATAGCAACAAGATTACTAGCACTATCTGGAAAGTGGTTGTTTTTTTTGCACCGAGTAAATTGAGCCCCCCAAAGAAAACAACAAGCACAAGCGCAATTATGGTGTATGTTGATTCGCTAGTACCAGAAGGAAGAAAGAGTTGGATATATGCTCCCATTCCTACTAAGGCGAATGCTGTTTTGAGCGACAGGGCTAGCCAGATACCAAGTCCACCAATCGTACCAACCATAGGACCCAAACTTCGGTCTAGAAAATAATACACTCCTCCCGATCTTGGCATTGCAGTGCCAAGTTCGATTTTACTTAGCATTGGTGGAATCAATAATAGACCCGCAATTAGATAAGCAAGGATGACAGCAGGTCCAGCTATCTGGGCTGCAAAACTAGGCAGTAGAAAAAAACCACCGCTCAGAGTTGCGCCAGTTGCAAGTGAAAATACACCAAAGAGTCCTAGGCTCTTGTTTGTTTTAGGAAATATTGCCATCAATGACCCACATTATGCACGATTCGTTTGACCCTTGCATAAAACTGACCAAAGTGCTTTTATGGGCTTGGTTTCGTCATTGCGTCAAAATCAAGGTATGAATCGAGTTCTTCCTCGTCGAGCAACCCTTTTCTAAGGACGATTTCTCGAATAGTTTCACCTGTTGCAAACGCCTCTTTGGCAATTGCTGAAGTTTGATCATATCCAATGACTGGAGCGAGAATTGTCCCAACCATCAAACTCTGTTCTACAAGTGCTTCGGCTATCTCTTTATTCA
>CAZLCM010000145.1:0-2375 GCA_964558055.1 uncultured Isosphaeraceae bacterium
GAACGGCGAATTAGACCAGAAAAACGTGGATTTTGCAAGCCATTTGCTTAATCTGAACCGTAATAAATGAGAACGTCCGATAATCGCAGCGTGAAAAACATATACGGATTTAATGGTTTCATTTCGCTTTTTACCAACGGCAATTGGGTGGTCGTTTAATCAGGTTTCTTACAACTATGACTGTGAAATGGCAACGGTTTCTGTGACATTCAATGCAGCGTGTATGCAGCAAGCACTTATGGATTGGTATGTAAGCGGTGCTGATATGGAAGAGTATTTCAATGACTGGCTCTTTTATGTTGACTTCATAAGTTGTGATCCATGTATTGATTAAGTTTACTGTTTTTTACTCTTTCTCTTCCCTTACATCCCGTTCCTCGTGAAGCCGACCTTCGCGAGGAACTTTTACTAAACACTGGGGTCAGACTCCTTTTGGGGTCAGACTCCTTTTTTGGGGTCAGACTCCTTTTTTGGGGTCAGACTCCTTTTAACACTGGGGTCAGACTCCTTTTTGGGGTCAGACTCCTTTTTTGGGGGTTATAGGACGTTTGCAGGTGGATTTCTTTGCAATGTGTGTTTTCGATAAGAACAAATCACTCTAGTCAAGCGTTTGATGGATATGGGCCGATAGGGATGGGCGGTATAACAGAAGAAAAGGTAATTAGATATGCTAGAAACTAAAGTAGATTATTGGACATGTATTGATTTAGCCCAAGCACTAGAGCAAACCATGCGAAACGACCTATGGTCAACGGCAGAACGAATAGCAGAAACCGCTAAAAGTATTTCAAACAAGCCAGACGAACTCACCGTTGCATTAAAAAAATTCTCAGTTCACCAAGCTGCAAATAATGCTGCGGTGGAAGTGGCAGTTTCGAAATCGTTAAACAATCAAAACCATCTTTCTAAAGCAGGTTGATGCTATTATTTGCGTATGGCACGCAAAAAAAAGAGTTATCAGAAAAAATTAGCCGACTCGAAAGATCTTCCAAAAATAATTAAACCAAAGGGTGAACTAAACCCCAAATATCCAGGTGGCATGGAAGAACAAGCCAAGCGATTACGCAAAGAAGGACACAAAATTGAGAAACGAGGAAAACGCTGGTTTGTTAAGGGCGTTGTTTAGTATGATCGTTTGGAACCATCACCAGCATACCAGTTTAGATATGCTCGATTGACAACAGAGTTTCCACCCGCTGTCGGATAATTGCCTGTGAAGTACCAATCGCCAGTATAAGCGGGCATTGATGCGTGAAGCCCTTCAACATCTTGGTACACCACATCGAGTTTTCCATCCCAATCCAGATCTGTTGGTCGAACGAGTTCTGCAATTTTGCAGGATATTTCTTTGAGTGAAAATTGTTCGTACAATTGCTTCACTTGGTTTTGCATTTGCGAAATGGGCAGTTCTTCTTGCTCTTTGCATTTCTTTGCAATTTCATCAAGAATGGCTTCGTTTCCCGCATCTTTTGTAAGGGAGATCGCTGCTTCAAACGCAATAAATTTGCCAATCTGGCTCATATCAATACCGTAACAATCTGGATACATAATTGGTGGGGCGGAACTGACAATGACAATCCGTTTTGGATGGAGTTGCGACAAACTTGTGATGATAGATTCCCGCAGCGTTGTTCCGCGAACAATTGAATCGTCAACGACGACGAGCGTGTCGTCTTTTTCAATAAGGCCGCGTGTAATGTCGTAAATATGGGTCACTAAATCTCGTCGGGCAGCGTCGTGAGTAATAAAAGTGCGTAATCGCTGGTCTTTGTGTGCTATAAGTTCAGCTTGTACTCGAGTGTGATTAAGTTTGGATAAATCTTCTCTAGTGACTGATCCATCTTGAATTTTGTCCCAGATGACATCGGCTTCAATTGACCGTAGCGCTCCGCCAATTGCTTCAAGCAGGCCTAGAAAACAGGTCTCTGCAGTATTTGGAATGTAACTAAAGAAAGACCGATCAATATCATCTCCAAGGACTTTCATTATTCTTGGAGCGAGATTTGCACCAAGTCGCTTGCGCTGATTATAGATAAGTGGGTCATTGCCACGGCTAAAATAAATTCGTTCAAAAGAACATTGCCTTATCTCAAGTTGCTTGGTGAAAGCTACATCTTCAATAGTTCCGTCTCTCTTAATGACGACAACGTGACCGGGTTCAACTTGTTGTATCTCATCTGGAGAAACATTAAAAACGTTGGCTAAGGCACCACGCTCGGAAGCGCATGCAACGACTTCGTCGTTGATGTAGATAAATGCAGGTCGAATGCCGGCAGGGTCTCGGCATATGAACGCGTCTCCGTTTCCTATTAACGACGCGAAAACGTATCCGCCATCCCAGTATTGTGCCGCTTTTGTAAGAAACTTTCCGACAT
>CAZLCM010000146.1:0-2369 GCA_964558055.1 uncultured Isosphaeraceae bacterium
ATGTGTCGATTACTGCTTGTAGGGAGTCGGTCGCAAGATGAGATGCGTCTTTTCCGAGACCATCGCTAATATCAATCATGGAGTGTAGGTTGTCGCCAAGAACTTTGAGTAGTTCTTGGGCTTCTGTAATGCGTGGAGAAAACGAAATATGGTGACCTGCAATGGAATTTCCAAGTTCGCCGGTAACGCAAATATAGTCCCCCTCCTCTGCACCACTGCGTTTAATGGCTCTACTTCTGGAGGTAGCGATTGCAGTTACTGTAAAAACTGCAGGTCCTTCGCTTGATGCAATATCACCACCGAAAATTGGTCCGCCCCACTGCTTCGCAACTTCATTTGCTCCTGAAAAAACTTCTTTGCTCCATTCATCCGGAGTATCAGACGGAAGGCACGCTGTCATAAGACACCCTCTTGGCACTGCAGCCATCGCAGCGATGTCGCTAAAGCAACGAGCAATTGCCTTTCGACCTATCAAACTTGGAGAAACATCGAAAGTTACATGTCTCCCTACAATTAACTGATCAACCGAACAAAGCACTTGTTCGGTTCCAATCCTCAATTCACCCATGTCATCCCCTGGGCCAATTGTTACATTTGGTGATTTTGTTGAAGTAGCATAAATAGTTTGTAATAGTTCGTGTTCATTCATGGAGTGTTATCCATGATAAGTTGCTCATATCGCCTCGTCGCACCTTGCTGCGATGCGATAATTGACCGTCCATTGCTCGCAAGAGTTTTGCACTTATCTCGGTCTTCTAGCAATTCTCTTATCTGTGCTGCAAGGTGATCTTTGTAACATTGAATTAGACCTTCACCTTCAGTTAGTAAATGGACCATGTCTTCAAAGTCACAAACATTTGGTCCGATGATTGTGGGTTTCCCAAAAGCAATTGGTTGAACCGGATCGGAGCCGTGCATGGGTGCAAAACTTCTTCCTATGACAACAATGTCAGCGAGTGAGTATGCCTTATCTAATTCCCCAAAAGTGTCAAGCAGGAAGCGAGTGGTCTTACAACGCACATTTGACGTTCGGCGATTGCAAGGTGTTAGAGTTTGCTCTGCTTCATCGAACCACTCTGGTCTTCTTGGAGCGCATAAAAGTTGAACATGTTCAGGTATTGCAGTTAGAAGTAAATGGTGCTCTTCTGGAGCAGATGATCCAACTACTACGAGTGGTTTTGACCTGTCAATGCCAAGATTTTCTGCCAAATCGGATGCGCCATCAACTTCATCTGTAACAACTGCATTGTCCCATTTCATGGTCCCCTCAACAGTAACATTATTCCCGCCTAGATTACGAACTCTAGAAGCATAGAGTTCGTTTTGCATTCCGATAGCAGTTAGTTTAGAAAATGTATTTTTTAGGAATGGCTTCGCGAATTTATATCTCCTGTAACTCCGTCCAGAGAGTCGTCCGTTTATTACAACAACAGGAATTCTTTTATTAAAACTCATCCCTACAAGATTGGGCCATACCTCAAGTTCTACTAATGCAATTACAGTCGGCTTTATTCGCTTAAGGAATCTTCGGATTGAAAAACTGAAATCAACAGGGTACCTTGTAACTGTATGTTCGTTTCCAAACAATTTTTGCGCTCTTTGTAAACCGGTATCTGTTGTGACGCAAATTACAACGTCAAAAGAACGCTCCTTTAAGTCAGAGACAAGGGTTCTGATTGCATTGACTTCCCCAACCGACACAGCATGAAGGAGAACCCTTTTTGGATGTTGTTCAAGATTTACACCAGCACCCAATCGTTCGTTAAGGTCTTTTCTCGCAGGGTGTCCTTTTAAACGTGATATTGCAGCAAAAGCAACAACGAATGGAAGGGCAATTAAATAGGCAATATCAACGAGTATAGACACAAGCGTATTGTATATTGCGTGAAAGAACCGAGACCCTATTCCGATAAGTAGGGAACTTTCTTTATAAAAAAACGAATGTTATAGTGGCGCGAGCCCTAGATACATGTCAGAATGAATAAGTACAACTATACTATTTGCAAGAGATTCGATACCAATGATGGAATTACACATTTGTACTCGCAGCGGCGAGAAAGTTCTTAGAAAGTTCGCCCTTGGCGACCTTGAAGAATTAATCATTGGGCGAGACGAGGACTGTGATATCAGAATTAAATCCCCAGTTGTTTCAAGAGAACACTGCACAATTGAACAGGATGATTCAGGGCGACTAATGCTATCCGATGCTGGTTCTACAGGCGGGACTTTTGTCGATGATCACAAGATTGAATCAATCAGGGTAGAGGACGGCCTTGAAGTAGTTGTTGGTCCCGCCGTACTTCGATTTTACGATTCAGGTCTTTAGACAACAGTTAATCATCAAGATTTTGAAGTTGTCGTTCTAAATT
>CAZLCM010000147.1:0-2350 GCA_964558055.1 uncultured Isosphaeraceae bacterium
TGGCCTTCTTTAAGACCGCAAAAATCCCGTCCTGCTAAAAAACAGGCAAGGAGGAACATTGTATACCACCCATCTTCCCCGTCAACCTTCGCTGCAACATCAAATCACTTTTTTTTACCCTTTTTGGGCATTTTTGTCGCTGCTAAAACAGCGACACGTACTGATGATACACCGGCACTTCTAAGCTTGTTAGTCGCAACCTCTAGAGTTCTTCCTGTTGTTAAAACATCGTCAATGAGCACAACATGTTTGCCACACACTCTCGCCAAAGGTCGTAACCACATAGTGTTACGTTTCATCCTCATTCGAGCACTTGCTGTCTTAGAGGCCTGCGGGGCACTTTCAATTCGCCAAAGTAAGCGGCGCATTGGCAATTTTGATGCCTTTGCAGCATATCTAGCGATTACTGCTGTATGGTCAATTTTTCTAAAAAAACGTCGTATTGGCGGCATCGGGATTGGTACAACAATTGAATTGGGTGGCACAGCACCCTTAATCCTCTCGCCAATCATCGTTCCTAGATATTCAAGCCCATCATCCCAAGCCAAGTACTTTCCTTGAACAATACAACTTGAGAGTGGAGGTTCATAATTGCCAAGCCGAAACACTCTAAGCCAAGGTTTATGCCGTTCACTACACGCACAATCTTGTCCATGCAAAACATCCTTACCGCACCAATAACAACCGTCTGATTGCTCAAACCCAATCATTGCAACGGGTGGTCTAGGGAGGGTAATTCCAAACCAAGAATCAATAACGGAATCGATGAGCACCGACCATTTATGCTCTGCAGGAAACATGGTTACCTTTTACCATAGGTTATTAACAGTTCTTCAAACTGTTGAACTTTTTCTTTATGTTGAACAAAATCAAAAACTGGAAAAAAGTCGTCACAAACAACGAACTCCTAGATGCTATTGAAAATAGCGCTATCGATGAAGTGGCAACAATGGCACAACTTAGAAACTCGTGGAGCATGAACGAGATTACTTTAGCAGCAGAACTAATTGATGCAAGAAAACGTGCTAAAGGAAAACTTACAAATTACAAATCCGTTATTGCTGACTCAGAAGGTGTTCAACAAGCAACCTCATCTGCTATTGCTTCTCATAAAGCAAAGCGCTTTGCAGGGTCTGCAAACGTTTTTGATTTGTGCTGCGGGATTGGATCAGACCTCAATGAGTTACCTGAACATTCAATTGGCGTAGATATTGACGGACTGAGATGTTGGATGGCTGAACAAAACACTGGGAAAACCGTTGTCTTAGACGATGCAACCAAATTCAAAATGCCAAAAAATAGCGTCCTGCATATTGATCCAGCAAGGAGAAACAAAACAGGAAGAAGATTTGAACTTGAATCGATGATACCACCTTTTTCTGAAGTAACAAACATTGCTTCGAATTGTTCTGGTGGATGCATTAAACTTTCACCCGTTGTTAATCAAGAGGATATTGAATCCATTTCACTACCTTTTGAAATTGAATATTTTGAAGAAAATAATCGTCTTGTACAGGCGGCTGTTTGGTTTGGCTCTCTTACAAACAACCCTAACGGAACAACAGCCACTTCCATGAAACTCGATCAATCTTTTTCTGGAACTCCAACAATTCCATCTTTTAATACTGAGTTAAAGGGATGGATTCACGAGCCGAATATAGCACTTGAAAGAGCGGGTTTGCACGGGACATTGGGGAATTCATTGAACGCAAGTGAACCTTCTCCGGGAATTGGCTTACTAACTTCATCAGAAAAACTAGTTACTCCTTGGTTTACCTCGTTTGAAGTGATTGCAACAACCGCATTACGTTTAGAAAAAGTGGCGAAGAAATTGATTGATCTAAAATGCACACAAGTTGAAGTTAAAACTAGAGACAAAACTATTGACCCAAATCAATGGCAAATCAAGCTCAACAAAAAACCTACTGGTGAATTACTTACTGTGTTTGGCTTGAGGCTTGGAAGTAGACGTTGCGCATTAATTACGCGTCGTTGTGTAAAACAGTAACAAGTCCTGCAAGCGCATCTTTTCTAGGTGACCGTAATAGACTAGACAATTCTAAAGGTGATAGGCCTAAGTCAGTCGCACAAGCTGCCACGAGCCCAGCAGAAAGTTGGGCAACAACTACTTCAATCGGAACACCATCGTGCAGTACCAGTTTGCTTTGAATTTCCTCCAGCAGCTGTTCTCTCTGCCGAAAACTCATCTCCGAAAGCCAAATAGAAATCGTTGTTTGCTGCTTTTCAATCACCCATCGACAATCCTCTTACTCCCATTTCCTTTTTTGGGGGTCAGACTCCTTTTTTGGGGTCAGACTCCTTTTTTGGGGGTCAGACTCCTTTTTTGGGG
>CAZLCM010000148.1:0-2342 GCA_964558055.1 uncultured Isosphaeraceae bacterium
TGTGCGGATTCGATACCATCATGCCATACTACAAACTTGAACTTGATTACCTTCCTGATGCACAACGTATCGGCAAGGCAATTAATGAGACTCTTGCGTATTAATCATGGCCACAAAACAACCAGACGACAAATCGCATTTCATTCTTCCTGACTTAGGGGAAGGTGTACACGAAGCAGAACTAATAAAGTGGTGTGTTTCTGTTGGTGATACCGTACAAGAACACCAAACTCTCGCAGAAATGGAAACAGACAAGGCGCTAGTAGAAGTTCCAAGCCCATGGACCGGTGTAATCCAATCTCTAAACGCAAACGAAGGCGAGGTTGTGAACGTTGGCAGTGTCTTAGTAAATTATGATGTTGCGGGTGGTTCTAAAGAATCGAGCGTCGGTGCCACTTCGGATGAACAAACGAGTGGTTCACCAGATACTGGTTGTGTTGTTGGTTCTGTTGATGACAACATGAGCGTTCCAGATAGTTTCGCAAGAACAGAACCGTCTATGCAAAGTGGCGGCGGAGAAAAGGTTCCCGCAACCCCCGCTGTTCGGCGTATTGCCAAAGAAAAAAACATTGACATCAATTCCGTTACTCCAACTGGGCGTGGCGGCCGTGTGACTGCTTCTGACATTGAGTCGCACGTTGCTCCAACTCAAGAAAAATCTGAAACACCAGTAGTTACCCCGCCAAAAGAGACGGCCCCTCTTGCAACCCGAGTAAGTGTTCCACAAGAAGGCGTTGCAGAGCGAATTCCTTTTAGAGGCATTCGCAGAAAAATCGCAGAGGCACTTACTCACAGTTTAAAAACAGCGGCACACTTCCAAGTAGTTGACGAGGCGGATGTCACGAAACTTAATCAAAAACGCACAGCGCTTGGTGATCTTATTGGTCGCAAACTAAGTTTCCTTCCGTTCATCATGACCGCTGTTATTCAGGGGATTAAAAAACACCCAACTTTGAACTCGACTGTTGATGATTTCGTTGAAGAAATCCTAATACACAACGTCATCAATCTTGGGTGCGCTGTTGATACCGACCAGGGCCTTATGGTTGCGGTTCTTAAAAACGCAGACACTTTGAGCCCCGTACAACTTGCAGACGAAACCGCACGACTTGCTAAAGAATGCCGAAGCAGAACAATTAAACGAGAAGAACTTTCCGGAGGCACGTTTACTATTTCTAACGTTGGTAGTTATGGCGGGATGTTTACTACGCCAATAATAAATTATCCAGAAGTTGCAATCCTTGGAGTTGGTCGTGCAAAAGAACAGGTTCTAACCAAAGATGGTTCTTTTTATGCTGGAAAGGTGTTGCCCCTGAGTTTAAGTTGCGACCACCGTGTTGTTGACGGCGCCGAGGGAGCGAAGTTTTTGCGCACGGTTATTGAATTATTAGAAAATCCCGAGGAGTTAATACCTGCAATATGACCACAAAGCAAATAACAAGTGCTGCAGCTGAACTTACAAGCAAAATCGAAAACCAGACCGCTTGCGTCGGTATCGTTGGGATGGGATATGTTGGACTTCCTCTAGCCGTTGCTGTCTTTGATGCTGAATATGAGGTGATTGGTTTTGACGTTGATCCTAATAAAATTGAGTGTTTAAATAACGGTATCCCTTACCTTAAACACTTCGGTGACGATTTTGCAAAGAACTTTGCAACAACAGACAGGTTCAACGCAACTGATAATCCAGAAACATTAAAAGACGCAGACATAATTTTACTTTGTGTCCCAACTCCTCTTGGAAAACATAATGAACCAGACCTTACATTCGTAACTGAAAGCACAAAAGCGGTAGCCAAAATACTTCGCAAGGGACAGCTTGTAGTTCTTGAATCAACTACGTACCCCGGAACCACGCGCGATGAAATGCTTCCAATCCTTGAAGCAACGGGCTTAAAACATGGTGAAGATTTCTTTCTTGCTTATAGCCCAGAGCGCGAAGACCCGGGTCGCAAATCAGAAACAACACACTCAATTCCTAAACTTGTAGGTGGGCTAGATGAGGAAAGCGGCAATATTGCTTTTTCCTTTTACAGCAAAATTATTAATGAAGCGCACAGAGTTTCGTCAGCTGAAGTTGCAGAGTCGGCAAAACTTCTTGAGAATATTTACCGGTCTGTCAACATTGCACTCGTCAATGAAATGAAACTCATTCTTGAAAAACTAAATGTTGATATATGGGAGGTTGTCGAAGCAGCGGCAACTAAACCATTTGGTTTCCAAGCGTTTTATCCGGGCCCCGGATTGGGAGGACACTGTATTCCTATTGATCCGTTTTATCTGACATGGAAAGCAAAAGAGGTTGGAATGCCAACTCGTTTTATTGAACTTGCTGGTGAAAT
>CAZLCM010000149.1:0-2325 GCA_964558055.1 uncultured Isosphaeraceae bacterium
AGGTGCTTTTCGAACTTCACCATACCGATTAAATTCAATCGTATCTTCGCTTGGCAAATCAAAATAATCATTTTGTTTGGAGGAGTCAGGAACATTTGGATCCGCTACCCAAACATGGATCTTGCGATCGTTAATCAATTGCTCAATCCGTTTTCGAGCATTGAACCCACCACGCTTTGCAATCGTAATGATTTTTTCTACAAATGGCTGTACTGCTTTTGCTTTTGGCATTGTCGTTTCAATTTGACCGTGCTCAAAAAGTCCAGCAGCAAGATTACGGAGCATCGCGGTCCGATGCTCGCTATCTCTACATAATTGTTTTCCATGAATTCTATGTCGCATGGTAATACTCCTTCACGAGGCGTCAAACTCCTCGATTATTCGTCCCCTTCGCTAAACCCGATAACTTCTTCGCCTGGGTCTTCGTTACTTTCATCTGATGTCATAGAGCCACATTCTTCTGTCTCATCACAATCAATGTCCTCACCGACGTCATCATTATGTGCTGGGAGCTCTACGCTTCCATCAACGCCTGGAGGTAATTGCATTCCAAGTGAGAGGTTCAGCTCGTCTAGTTTTCGTTTAATTTCACGAAGTGATGTTCGTCCAAAACTACGCAAACCAAGCAACTCCCGGTCACTTAGAGAAACAAGTTGTGCTACGCGTTCAATAGATGCCATATCTAAACAGTTTGAGGAACGAACCGTAAGATCAAGATCGTGAATTGACATGTTAAGTTTTCGAATAAGTTCTTCATCAACAGCCGCTGCTGCTGCTGCCTCTGCGCTTACAACTTTAGTGCCAAGAGAATCAAATTGCACGAATGCGTTTAAGTGCTTACGAAGTATCTTCGCTGACTCAACTAAGCACATCTCTGGACTAACTGTGCCGTCTGTCCAAATATCAAGGATTAAACGGTCGAAGTTTGTTTGTTGTCCAACACGAGTATTTTCTACACGATAGCGAACACGTTGAACTGGGCTAAATGATGCGTCAATGGGGAGGTCGCCAATAACTTGCTCATCTTTTGTTGCATATTGTTCAGCAGCAGGAACATAACCTCGCCCCCGTTCAATAATCAATTCCATTTCAAAGTCAATTGAATCTGTTAATGTTGCGATTACGTGGTCTGGGTTAAATACTTTTACGGATGAGTCCGACTCGATTAAATCGGCTGTAACTTCACCTGGCCCTGATGCTGACAAACGGAGAACTTTTTTCTCATCAGAATCAGAATCTAAACCAACAACTAGACCTTTTACGTTCAAGACGATGTCTACCATGTCTTGCTTGACGCCTTCGATTGTACAAAACTCGTGCTCTGCGCCCTTCACGCGAATTGATGTAATTGCTGAGCCCTCAATTGTGCTAAGCAGTATTCGACGTAGAGAGTTACCAATCGTAGTACCAAAACCATTTTCAAATGGTTCGACAATAAATCGACCAAATGTGTCGGTTGCTGATTGTTCTTCTAAAATTACACTTGCGGGGAGCTCTAGTCCGCGCCATCGTACGTGCATCATTGTTCTATCCTCTTTTGACAGTGGCTTCAAGCCAAAAATAACGCCTTGCTTAGAATCGGAACGTGGTGGCTGTCAAAACCCAACACGCCCATCTCCAAGGGGCGACAACAAACTAATCTAGACACGGCGTTGCTTCTTAGGGCGACAGCCGTTATGTGGAACACCTGTGTGATCTTCAACTGCGGTAACTCGTAAACCATTTTGTTCAAGAGAAGTGATTGCTGAATCACGACCACTACCAGGACCTTTTACGCGAATTTCAACTTCAGTCACGCCCATTCGTCGACCCTTCATTGCAACTTTTTCTGCTGCACGAGCCGCTGCAAATGGTGTCGCTTTACGAGCCCCCTTAAAACCAACGGTACCAGCGGAATCCCAACATAGGGTTTCGCCACTAAGGTCAGTCATGGTGACAATTGTATTGTTGAAAGTTGCTTTGACATGGACAATTGCCTTGCCAATATTTTTTCGTATCTTTTTCTTAGCCATAAATCTCTATCCTTTTTCGCTCTTGCGATTCCTGAATCCCTGACCCTAGATAAAGCCAGAGGAACCTTGCGAGTGAAGCAACACCGTGCTGCATCACTTCATTAACCTTTAACGCCCTTCTTACCGGCAACAGTTTTCTTACGTCCCTTACGTGTACGCGCATTACACCGAGTTCGTTGCCCACGTGTAGGCAAGCCCTTTCGGTGCCGTTCGCCTCTATATGACCGTATGTCACGAAGACGTTGAATGTTTTGTTGAACTTGTCGCCGGAGTGTTCCTTCGACAATCAAACTTGCGTCAAGATACGATGCGA
>CAZLCM010000150.1:0-2303 GCA_964558055.1 uncultured Isosphaeraceae bacterium
AAGCGTTCTCAAATGTTCGCGAATCGAACAAAGAGGCGACAACTGTGTTAAAAGCGTCCCGCGAAATCACACTTGAGTCAGCACTTGAATATATTCAAGACGACGAACTTGTTGAAATTACACCGGACGACATTCGAATTCGTAAAAAAGAACTCAGTGAATCGAAACGTAAACAAATTGCACGAAAAAATAAGTAATTAGCTTTATACTGTTTTGATGTTTATATCAATACTTGCTTTAGCAACTTTACTAACCCCAGATGTTACTTCTACGGTTCCTGTTCCGAGAGATCACGATTGGTGGATTCAGCGTACAGCTACGATTCAAGACAACATTGATTCACATGGGAGTGACGCCAATATTCTCTTTATTGGGGATTCAATTACTCAAGGGTGGGAAGGAAATGGAGCGGCAGTTTGGCAAAAAAACATCGCTCCTTTAAAGTCATTCAATCTAGGAATAAGTGGTGATCGAACAGAACACGTTCTCTGGCGACTTCAAAACGGTCATTTGCATGATGTTAATCCAGATGTAGCAGTTGTTATGATTGGAACAAACAACTTTGGGAAACAAGATTCCGACTCGCCTTCAGAAGTGTATGAGGGTGTGATTTCAATAGTAGATTACTTGAAAAACACTTTGCCAGAAGTGCATGTACTGCTCTTAGATATATTTCCTCGGGGTCAGCATTTTAATACGATGCGGGGTTCTATTATGCAAGTAAATCAAGCCTTGCAAACAACTTTTTTAGATGATGAGCGAGTTACATTTCTTCCAATCGGACATCTATTCTTAGAAAAAGATGGCGCAATCAGTGCAGAAATTATGCCTGACTATTTGCATTTATCCAACGAAGGATATGAAATTTGGTCGGACGCTATATTGCCATCCCTTCATTCTCATGTTGGTTTAGTTCAACAGTTTGATTTAGCCAACGACACTTATCGTCAGGTAACTATAGACAAAGAGCCTAACCAATACCTAGGCCATCCAACGACTGTATTGCTAGATGATGGGGCAACAATAATTTGTATATATCCAAAGGGGCACGGCAAGGGGCAACTTGTCATGAAAAAAAGTAGTGATGGCGGAGCTACTTGGAGTAGCAGGTTGCCGGTTCCTGCTTCTTGGTCTACTTCCAAGGAGACACCTCACATATATCAAGTTGTAGATCAGAATGGGATTAAACGGTTAATCTTGTTTTCAAGTTTGTATCCAATTAGAATGTCGGTTAGCGAAGATGAAGGCACTACATGGACAGAGCTTGAATCAATTGGTGACTACGGTGGGATAGTTGGCATGTCCGATTTGTTAGAAACAGGCAAAGGTGCCTACACTGCATTTTTTCATGACGATGGAAGGTTTATTACTAATAGCGGGAAAGCAACTGGAAAATTTTATGTCTATGCAGTTGATTCAATTGATGGAGGATTGAATTGGAGCGAACCTCGCGTTGTGGCACATGATCCCTCAGTCCATTTGTGTGAACCAGGAATCGTTGTTTCTCCTGATGGGTCAAGGGTTGCAATGTTACTTCGTGAAAACAGTAGAAAAAAGAGAAGCCATGTTTGTTTTAGCGATGACAAAGGTAAAACTTGGACCAAGCCAATCGAAATGAACGCATCTTTAACAGGTGATAGGCACCAAGCAGTCTACGACAATGCTGGCCGTTTGTTTGTCTCCTTTCGAGACACGAATCCTAAGAGTAGTAGCACAGGTGATTGGGTCGCTTGGATTGGATCTTTTGAAGATTTAGAAGCAGGCGAAGAGGGAGAATATCGAATACGCCTGTCAGACAATAAACATAGTTGGGATTGTGCTTATCCTGGTGTGCAGTGCTTGCCAGATGGCACTATTTTCACTGCAACGTATGGCCACTGGGATGAAGGTGAAAAACCTTACATACGTGGCGTACATATAGACTTAGAACAGTTAGAACGACAATACCTTGATTGACTCTAGGTATCATTTGCGGCACTCCATTGATTCAGCGCAGAGGGAAAGAAAGTAACTTGTAAATGAAATTACAAAACTGTTAACTTAGGCAAGGGATGGTATATGTATTTATTCGCAAACACCCCAATTGCCAACAAGCAAGAGTATGTCTGATACATCGACAATTCCGTCGCCATTGATATCGGCGGAGCCATTCGTGCCCCATTGATCGATGACTGACAATAAGTCAACAACGTTGACCGAGCCATCGCTGTTTATGTCTCCATCGCAAGTTGCAGTGTCATCACAATCGGTTGTCCAAGAACTAATACGAACACCATCAACGTGCCAACCCCGATAGTCATTGT
>CAZLCM010000151.1:0-2285 GCA_964558055.1 uncultured Isosphaeraceae bacterium
GTTTCGTTCATGACAAATCAAATCAAGCAATTGTAGGAGACACCCTCTTCGCTGGTTCAATTGGAAGGCACGATTTCCCGACTAGTAAGGTTGAGGATCTAAGACACTCCATTAAAAATGTTCTAATGGGCTTGCCCGACGAAACGATGATATATCCTGGGCACGGACCAAGTTCTACAATAGGCGAAGAACGTGCCACGAATCCATTCGTAGTCCACGGCTTTTGACAAAAAAACAATCCCGCGGGTCGTTTATTGCTAATTAATTTATTCGTCGTCGCTATCAGGTTTGAATGACTTCACAACTTCTTGTTGCACGTTCGCAGGCGTACGTTCATCATGTGAATACTCCATCTCATAAGAACCCGCACCAGCAGTAATCGATTTCAGTTGGCTTGTGTACGACATAACTTCGGACAGAGGTGCCTCTGCCTCAAGTAGCGCCTGATCACCTGGCAACATGTCAGTACCAAGTATACGCCCACGTCTTCCTGACATATCAGACGAGATATCTCCAATCATGTCCACTGGAATTGCAATTTGCAACTTAACAAATGGTTCAAGCAAGACGGGCTTTGCCTTTTTCACTGCTTCGATAAACGCCTTTTTACCAGCAGTCATAAATGCGATCTCTTTTGAGTCAACTGCGTGATGCTTCCCGTCGTAGACAGTCACTTTAATGTTGTACATCGGGTAGCCAGCAATAGCACCGTCAGACATCACTGCTTTTACACCTTTTTCAATCGCTGGCATAAATTGCTTTGGTACCGAACCACCAAATGTATCGTCAACAAACACAAAACCATCGGAGCTTGATTCGGCTTCTTCTCCTGCTGATGGTTCTACTCGTAAATAGACCTCGCCGAACTGACCTGAACCGCCTGATTGCTTTTTGTGTCGGTGGTGGCCTTCTGCATTTGCAGTAATTGTTTCTTTGTAAGCAACTTTAGGTGTACGCGTCTCTACCTCAACACCATAACGATCCTTCATTAAACGAAGTTTGACCCTCAAGTGAATATCGCCTAAGCCGCGCATAACTAAATCGCCAGTTGCTGCAACTCGGTCAATTTCTAGCGTTGGGTCTTCCGCTTGTAATTTTGCAAGCACTTCACCTAGTTTCGTTTCTGCATTACGATTTGCTGCATCAATCGCTAAGCCGTACATTGGCTTGGGCATGGGCAAAGGTTTAATTTTCATCTGATTACTAATAGAAGCGTCATGCATCACGCTTCCGAAATGTAACTCGTCGACTTTTGCAACAGCACCAATATCACCAGAAATAACTTCGGCTGTCTCAACGTGGTCTTTGCCTTGCAACTTAAACACATGACTAATACGAAGTGGTTTTTTATTATCACCTACTCGAGGTTGAACTTTTGTATTCAACGTTCCTTGATGGACACGGAACACACAAAGTTTGCCTACATAAGGGTCGGAAGAAACCTTGAAAACGTGCGCAACAGGATGGTCGCCATCATTTGTTGCATGCCACTCTTCCTGTTCATCACCTTCGTTAATTATGAACGTACGTGGATTACCTTCAAGTGGATTGGGGCAGAGGCTAGAGATGAAATCCATAAAGTCAGCAACACCAACATTTTCTTTAGCGGCCATGAACATCACAGGAACTAAATGGGCTTGCCGCAGCGCCGCTTCAAATGGTTTGTGTAACTGCTCAGGGCTTACTTCGCCTTGTTCTAAATACGCTTCCATCAATTCGTCGTCTACTTCCACAACTTGGTCTACGATGCCAGTGTGATAATCAGCAATATCACCTAGGTCTGACTCGCCACTTGCGTTTGTAAAACAATCAATTACTGATTTCCCGCCATCAGCAGGAAGATTAACTGGCCTGCATTCAGAGCCAAATGAATTTTGTATCTGCTCTAACAGCGAAGCCAAATCTTCTGCATGATCGATCTTGTTAATTAAGATGACCTGTGGCAGTTGACGTTCTTTGCCGATCTTAAAAAGTTTACGGGTTGTGGTATCGATTCCTGAACTTGCGTCAATCATTATGACTTGGGTTTCAACAGCGGGAAGAGCAGCGACAGCTTTACCAAAAAATCCAGGGCTTCCGGGAGTGTCGACAATATTTACATGGGCACCTTTGTAATCAAAGTGCACAATAGAACTATCAATACCGTGAGTGTATTCTTTTTCTAAATCATCAAAGTCACAAACTGTATTCCCTTGTTCTACCGTTCCAACATGACCAATTACACCTGAATCATGAAGCATCGTCTCAACAAGCGTTGTTTTACCGGCGCCTGCAGCACCGGTCAT
>CAZLCM010000152.1:0-2234 GCA_964558055.1 uncultured Isosphaeraceae bacterium
GCGTTCGGACCACTGACGGACGTTCCGTCAATAGAGTTTTACACCTATCGGACTCTGTTTGGAAGATGCTTTATCAAAAATTTTTCAAAAATATTTTTATGCAATGACTTGTTGTAAACTTGTTTTTTTAAATCAACTTAACAAAAACGTACCCTGTACACGTTTTTGTGCGGATTTGTTAAGTTTTTTATTTGTTATTACTTTGTGTTTTTAAAATTCTTAAGTATTTAAAAAAGTTAAACTTTTTGTATTTTTTAACAAAATTATTAAACAATGTACAAATTGTTTACAAGTTATAAAGTTTTTTTAGTCTTAGTGCATCCAAATTGCAAACATGGAATGTATGCTTCTTTTTTTATGAATGCAATACATGAACACACTTTCGATTCTGGACTAACATTAGTAACAGAATCAATTAAAGAAGCAAACATCGCCGCAATCAATTGGGGTGTTCGAAGCGGGGTTGCTTATAACGAGTTTGATGGCGACAGCGCAATTCTTGCAGAATTAGTACAGAGAGGTGTTCGAGGTTTCACTGCTAAAGAACACAACGATGCCCTTGATTTGCTCGGAATTAAACGTCAGGTTTCGTGTGGAGTTGAGTTTTTTCGTGTTTCTGGAATTGTGCTTGAATCTCATTTTACCAAGGGTTTTCCTTTGTTATCCAGTTTTTTGCTTAATCCAACACTTCCAGAGGGGGACATTGACGCCTGTAAAAATTTGGCTTTGCAATCATTGCAATCTTTGGCCGACAATCCTTCGCATTTGGTTGGTGTTGCTTTAAACAACCACCATCTTCAAAGTCCGTACAACCGCTCTTCATACGGTAACGCTTCTGATATTTCTTCAGCAACCATAAGTAGATTGCGTGATGTATATACCAACACTTTTTGCCCAAAAGAATCTATCCTTACAATAACCGGTGCGATTGACCACCAACAAGTTGTAAATTTAGTTGGGGAATCTATTGAGGGTTGGCAAGAAGTTGGGGAGTTTAATCCAAATAAAGGAAACACCGACCGTGGAATTCATTGGATTGAACACGATTCTTCACAGGTACACATTGGAATAGCGTTTGATGCACCAAACGCACCAGACACAAATGCTATTCTTGAAACTATCGCCATTTCGGTGTTTGGCGGAGCAACGAGTGGTCGTTTGTTTACAGAAGTTCGACAAAGAAGGTCGCTTTGTTATAGTGTTTCGGCGCAATTTGCTCCATCAAGAACAAGATCTTTGGTGCGAATGCGTGCTGGGACAACACCTGAACGCGCTGATGAGACCATTCGGGTTTGCATCGAGCAACTTGACTTGCTTAGAAACGGAATTACAGAAGAAGAGTTCTCTAGAACTATCCATCGTCTTAAAAGCAGAACGGTTATGGGTGGCGAATCAACAAGTGCAAGAGCATCTGCGCTTTGGGGAGATAAGTATTCACTGGGACACGCACGATCTCTTGAACTTCGATTAAAAGAGATTGAAGAAGTATCTTTAGACGATGTTAATAATTGGCTCAAAAACCGTCTTTTTGGTACGTTAACTCTTGTTTATCTAGGACCAAATGAAATCAAACTGCCGAGTTCGATGCTCTCTCTTGATAGTTAATCAACAGGTACTTCGACAAGGCATGGTTTCTGTGCATAAGACCCCTGAGATGGATCTTGTGGGTTGAAGTATTGGAGTAGCGGTTCACCATTAACAAGTCGATTTGGAAACCTCGACAGCATCGCCTCAACTTCTAAACTATAAAAACCCGTCTCTGGGTCAACTGCACGATAACTAAAAAGTCCAACTGTAACCGAACTTAACGAGGTGTCGTCGTTGTGATAAAAATATGCGTCAAAGCCCTTCCTTCTCAAATCTGATGTGTACGATTCTGCGGCTGATCTTCGCTTGGCTTTGGGTAATTGTCCGCTATCAAAATCACCCCATATTGCAACCTCAAGAGTGTAGATTGGCACAACCGTTGGATATTCTCTTCGAACAGTCCACAAGTTATGTGGGTGAAGTTCTTCCCTTCCCTTGGGGGATTTAAATTTTGACAACATAACTTGCCCAAACTGGGGTGTTCCTTGTCTTGAGGGTATCGACCGTAACATTTTGATATCTTTTTTTGCCTTCGGATCATCGTAACCAGAGTAGCCGCCATACGTGATAACGGAACCTCTGCTTCTCTCTCGTGCTTTAAAAAGTGGGGCAAGGGATGGATATTGCATGGCAAGAGTAGACAGTGT
>CAZLCM010000153.1:0-2185 GCA_964558055.1 uncultured Isosphaeraceae bacterium
GCGAAGAGAGCTGCACTTGGTGTACCGTAACCACCAAAAGGATTTTGGTAGAAACCCGTTGTTGATTCGATGTTGAGAATGTTATCTGCATCACCATATACAGCATCTACTTGGTCACCTGCGTCTACATCTGCGTAGATGCGGTAAGTTGTGCCAATTCCCATCCCACTATCGATTGCATCAACTGAGATCCCATGGAATTCAGCTGAAGCCGAGCCAACTGCTATTAGCGAACTAACTGCAGTTGCTGAGATTGTAAACATTACTTTGTTCATTCTAAAATTCCTCATTCTGTTCATTTTGTTTTCTAAACTAAAAAACTTACGCTTATACTTTTAGCAGGAAACCGTTTCCCGCAGCGCCTGCTAAACAGCATTTGCTTCCACACAACCAATATGAACCATGTATTGAAACGTGCAAGTCGTTGCAGAACTACGTTTCAAACTTAGTTCCATATGTGAGGGCAAAGAGCCAAATTCGCCACTCCGCGCCGGATGACTGTGGTAATATGGGACTTCCCAACAAATTAATATAGTTCTGATATACATTAATGAACCCTAGGGGTATGTGGCTGTAAGTTCATAAAAAAACCACCCTAGCAGTTGCTAGGGTGGTTTGTTTGTATAGTTACAAAGCCGCGCGGGGCTCAGTAATCGTCAAAGCAATTACTTGCGTCGACGACGAGTTGCTACACCAGCAAGACCAAGAAGTGCTAAAGCACCTGGTGCTGGAAGAGCAAAGTCAAAAGCAACATCGCGAACTTGGAATGTTTGAAAGTCGCCTTGCTTACCTTGTAGGTTAAGTACACCACTTACGTGTGTGTCAAGACCATACATGGTGAATTGACCAACCATAACTCGAAGATCTGCACCAGCGAGCACTTGTGCGTCGTCTGGAGTTGCAAACCATGTGCCGTTATCGGATGAGATATCGCCACCGTTATTTTCGAAGTCAGACCAATCGATACCGATGTTGAGCATGTTGTTGCCAACTTGATCTTCAAGGCCGATTGTTACCCAACTGTCATTCACCAAACTTGGGAATGCGCTGTAAAGTGCTGGGTTGATGTCTGCTGAAGTAGCACCACCAAAAACGTTTTGGTAGAAATTGCCACCTGAAGTGATGAAGATTGAGTTTTCAGCATCGCCAAAAACAGCATCAAGTTCATCAGTTTCTGCACTAAAGTTAGCAAAAATACGCGCTGTCCATGTACCGTCGCCGTTGTCGACTGGGTCATAGCTTAGGCCCGTATAATCTGCCATTGCAGTTGACGCGATAAGCGAACCAACTGCTAATGTTGAAAGCGTTGTAATTTTCATTGTGCTTTCCTTCCTCTTTTTCTTTCTTAAAAACTAGATCTAGTAAAAAAACATACGTTGGTGATTGGCGTTTTAACCATCCAGAGCTGACTTGGGGGTCATTTTTAACCAATCATGTTCCCCAACATCGAAGATATTCGCAGATTTGCAAAGTTTGTTCCCGTAACTTTGCATAGAAATCTCTTTCTCCGCTGGGAATTGCCGAAACTAGGTTACGGCAACGCTTTAGAGATTAGCAGCAATAGAACTAGAGTCAACTTAGTTTGTTCACTTTTTATTTTAAAATGCAAAAAATAGCACAAAAAGTACCTAATTTAACACATTAGATCCACATTGTATCCCCATCAATAATAGTGGCGCAGAACTCGTGACTTGGACGGAAACCACGGTTCCTATCAATTTATTCGCTTCTTCCTCGGAATCCACATCAAAAACACATATTAAATCACCCTGTGTCCTGCCTGAAAGTTGAACCTTACCATTCTCCCACATCAATTCTACACCAGAATTTTTTGTTGTCTTAGGACTTAACCTCTCCACAAAGACATCCACCGTCTTCCCCTCGTATGCTTTGTGTACATCACCGCTAATCTTAGAACCAATAGAAAGAATTTCATTTAACCATTTCCTCTTCTTGTCCCTTGGCACATCATCCTCAAATCGATCAATTGCAACGGTGCCGGGTCTTGGAGAGTAGTGAAAAACGAAGTTGTTTTTAAAGCGCACCTTGCGAATCAAATCGCACGTTGCTTCATAATCATCCTGCGTTTCTGTTGGGAAACCAACAATAATATCCCCTGCTATTTCTACGTCTGGAATAATAGTTCTCGCCCTATCAATGAAATCCAAATACTCTTCCACGGTAT
>CAZLCM010000154.1:0-2087 GCA_964558055.1 uncultured Isosphaeraceae bacterium
TGACTACTACGCTAGTTGCTCCTGCTTTTTTAGCCAAATCTATTATGAGTTGATCAATAGTTGCACTAGTTACGGGGTCAAGGCCTGCTGATGGTTCATCGTAAAAAAGTAATTTTGGGTCTAGTGCAAGAGCCCTAGCGAGTCCCGCTCGTTTTTTCATTCCTCCAGAAATTTGCGAAGGGAACTTTGCTGCTGCTTCACGAAGACCTACTTGTTCTAATTTAATCTTAACTATGAACTCAATAATATCAGTATCAAGGTCCGTATGCTCTCTCAATGAAAGTGCTACGTTGTCCGCTACACTCATAGAATTAAACAAAGCACCTGATTGAAACAATATCCCAAACTGCCTTCTCACTCGATTCATCCCGCTGTCGTCTAACTCGGAGAGGTTTTCACCAAAAATCTCTACCGTACCACTGTCTGGAATGAACGTTCCAATCATATGTCGAAGCAAGGTTGATTTTCCAGAACCAGAACCACCCATGATGACTAATATTTCCCCATCTTGCACTTCTAGATTTACACCATCAAGTACAGTTTGATTTCCAAAACGGCACATAAGGTTGCTAACTTTGATGATTGGTTCATTTTCCATCTGGCACAATGTCTACCTCATTTGCAGGATACACCAGATTCCCTTCTATTTCGTCATCAATTTGGAACCAAACAAAGCGATTTTTGAATGAACTGCTACCGTTATCTTGTTCAAACAACTCAAACTTGGCTGTGAGACGAACGTTTTCCTTATTTGAAAACTGAAGTATATATTCAAGAGTTGCCTGTACTGGAACCATGCCAAGAAACAAGTTATCGCTTTCTTCCTTTACTTCATCATGTTCTTGATTTAGATTGCCACTGAGCAGTGCACCATATCTTTTATCAATCTTTGCAAGAAACTCTTTTGTTTCTTCATTAGTTGCTGGATTAGAAAAAGTATCTTCAAACAAAGAGATTTTTCCCTCTTGTCCTTGGATTATGGCATGAATGGGTCCTTGTTCAATCTGATTACGAACGTTGGTATTCCACCACAACATTCCCCCGCCCCAGAGTCCCGTTATCAACGATCCAAACAAAATCGCAAACCAAGCGAGTCGAACTCCACGAGTATCTCCCTTGGCTTTGATGTCAACAATCGCACGAATACCAAAAAGAATAGCAGCAAGAGTAAAGAGAGGGCAAAAACCAATTGCACTTAAGACCGCAACAATTGACCAAGGGTTGATTTTCTTTTGCTGCATATTATTTTATTACGAATCAACTGGATCCTTGGGTGGTTCGATAGATTCTTGAATAGAAGGATCACAAGTTGAGTCCTTTGGAAAAACTATGTCTCCATTTTTGGAATCATTAATTCGAATACAGCCAACTTTCAAATCAAATTCAAGCCCACTAATTGGGACGACTTCAATTAACATCTCTGAAGATACATCTGTTGTTTCAAAAATTAAAAGTATAGGAATCGGCGCCTCGTTTGATGATGATTTAAGAGTTTGGTTTTTCTCTTCCAAATTCATGCTAGCCGAATCAAATTTGCCATAACGGGTTTGTAATTCATCTATAAACGAACTGATTTCTTCGTCCGTCACAGTGCTAGAGTTTCTTGTGAGACCTTTTCGGAAAGTCGAGTAATCACCGTCGTATCCTGCTTGAATTATTGTCGTAGATACTTCTCCAGTTTTTTCAACAAATTGCATCGCCATTTTGCTTGCAAATAATAAGCCCGCAGCCCAAATGGCTGTCGCAATGACGCCAACAATTATCGAAGTCCATGCAAACCCTTTGCCTGCACGACCTTTAAGGGTGATTAAAGAGATTATTCCAAGAATTGGACCAACCAAAGTCGTGATTGGACAGCATAAGATTAGTGAACAAATTAAAGCAACAGTTGCTAATCCACTGCGCTGTTGATTGTCTGTTTCGATTACAAATTCTTCAAGTTGATTATCCATTTGTTGTTTGCTCTACATCTTGGGTTAGTACATCTGAAGGAATGCAAAGAAATTCAGCCATGTATTCTTCATAGACCTTTTGGTCTTCCTCACGAGAAAAATCTAATCGGAGTTCATTGATGACTTTTGTTCCTT
>CAZLCM010000155.1:0-2067 GCA_964558055.1 uncultured Isosphaeraceae bacterium
TTGTTAACTCGTGGTAGTGAGTTGCAAACAGAGTTCGACACCCACGTTTGGAAAGCGATTCGGTAATCGCCCAAGCAAGGGATAGTCCATCAAGTGTACTTGTTCCACGTCCAATCTCATCAAGAATCACCAAACTATTTTCTGTTGCGTTATTAAGAATATTAGCGGTCTCAACCATTTCGACCATGAACGTTGATTGACCAGCATGTAACTCGTCGCTTGCTCCAACACGGGTGAAAATTCTGTCAACTATTCCAATCGTTGCTGACTCGGCAGGTACATAACTTCCCGTATGTGCGAGCAATGTGATAAGTGCAACTTGTCGAATGTACGTTGACTTGCCTGCCATATTTGGACCGGTGATAAGTGCAAGGGAATCCTCGTTCAGGGTACAGTCATTTGGAACAAATGCATCTTGTAGAAGTCGATCAAGAACCGGATGTCTCCCGTTCTTTATTGAGATTAACGGTTCGTCTATCAATTTTGGTTTTGCGTACCCGAATAAAATTGCTGTCTTTGCAAAACAAGAAAGCACATCCAGAGTTGCTACAGTGTCAGCAAATAATAGGATGTCCTTTATTTGAGAACCAATCTTAGAACACAACTCAACGTATAGTGTTTGTTCTCTTGTGATTGCTTTTGACTCTGCACTGAGCACCTTGTTTTCAAACTCTTTTAACTCTGGTGTTATATAACGTTCTGCGTTTTTTAAAGTTTGTTTTCTTGTGAAGGTGTCTGGAACTTTATCGGATTGTGCATGAGAGACCTCGATGTAGTATCCAAAGACCTTGTTGAAACCTACCTTGAGAGTGCTGATGTCAGTTTCCGACGTGAGCGTTGTTTGATAATCAGCGAGCCAAGTGCCAGCATCTCGTTGCAGCATTCTAGATTCATCAAGTTCCTTATCAACACCATCCCGAAACAAACCTCCTTGTCTCATATGAGCAGGAGGCGATTCGATACAACTTGTTTGAATCAATTGTGAAAGTTGGTTGAGGGAAGATGAAACGTTTTGTAATTCTAACTGTAAATATTCAGTAGAGGGAGTGCCAAGTAAAGAAGCCAAATCGCTACAAACGGTTACTGATTTACCAAGGGCGACAATGTCACGAGGTGTAACTCTTCCCATAGAAATTCGACCTGCAATTCTTGCAACATCTTGGACTTGGTCGAGTTTCGATTGGATTCCACGGAGCATTTCGTCGTCATCAATGCATTGTGCAACTGCACTTTGTCTTTTCTCAATATCATTTCGATTTGCAAGAGGTTCGCAAAGCCATTTGCGAAGTAGACGCTTACCCATTGCCGTAGTGCAACGTTGCATAACCCAGAGGAGTGAGCCAGTAGTGGCACTACCCTTCATTGTCTCCTCGATTTCTAAGGAGCGTATTGTTGTAGCATCAAGTCCTACGAAATCTGTCTCTTGATTGATACATGGCGGTCGTAAGTGTAGAAAATCTGAATCGCTTGATTGTGTTTGTTTAATGTATGAAAGAAGGGCGCCAGCGGGGCCGATTCTTGCATCATCATCGGATAATCCGAAGCCCTGAACTGTAGTTACTTTAAATTGCTTGTGCAATTGTGCAGTTGCTTCGTCAAGTGAAAACATCCAGTGCGGTCTTGTTGTAACGGCAATTCCACAAGATTTAATTTTTGTTTGCAGTTCGACATCGTCATCGCATACGAGAACTTCAGATAAACCTAATCGCTCGAGAGTGTCTTCAAGACGGATAGTTGCACAATGATGAAGTTCAAAAGTGCCTGTTGAAAGTTCAGTTGTCGCAATCGAGATTGTTTCGCCAACGCATTGCATTGCACCAAGTAAATTGGTTTTTGTTTCGTCTAGTAAAAATTCATCAACAAGTGTACCTGGCGTAACAACTCTTGTAACTCCTCGTTTTACGACGCCCTTTGCTTGCGATGGGTCTTCAAGTTGTTCACAGACCGCAACGCGGTAGCCCTGTTCTACCATCCTTCTAAGGTAGTTCTCCGATGAGTGGTGTGGAACACCAGCCATATCAAGCCCATTTCCTCGTTGGGTAAGTGTCAAGCCAATAGCTTTTGAAA
>CAZLCM010000156.1:0-2052 GCA_964558055.1 uncultured Isosphaeraceae bacterium
CTCCAGTTGCAGGAGCGATGATGCTCCACCTCGCCCATTTTGCATGGTTGCCATTTCCTATAAGCGCGATGATTGGCTCATCCTTTGGCCATGAAGAAGCAACTTGAGCAGGGGTTGCTGTTAGTGATTCAATCGGTTTTGCATCTGATGGAAGCATGAATGGTACGCAGTGTACAGGTCGAGTATCATGCACGTTTTCCGAAATAATATTGGAGCACAAGATGCCAGCAGCAACTGCAAAAAGAAAACCAAAAACCCGCCGACCCAAGATGACTTACTGCTGGGGAGCAACCAAGACAGAAGGGAACGCTACCCAAAAGGAATTGCTAGGAGGAAAGGGTGCAAACTTAGCTGAAATGACCTCTATAGGTTTACCCGTACCTCCAGGATTCACTATTCCGACCACAATATGCGCATCATATTACGATGAAGGCGGGAGGATGCCAAAAGGTCTTGACGAGGAAACTGTAAAAGCGATTCGCAGAGTTGAACGAGAAACAGGGAAAAAATTTGGCTCGGATACGGATCCTCTTCTCGTATCGGTTCGCTCTGGCGCTGCGGTCTCAATGCCTGGCATGATGGATACAGTATTGAACCTTGGACTAACTGACAAAGCGGTTCGCGGAATGATTGACTTAACGGGTAATGCCAGATTTGGCTGGGATGCTTACCGTCGGCTTATAAATATGTTCGGTGATGTTGTTATGGGGATGAACCACGAGGTTTTTGAACATGAGTTTTCAATTGTAAAGAAGAAGTACGGTGTAATTCTTGATACTGAACTTTCCGCACAGGGACTTGAAGAGGTTTGTAATCGGTACAAGAAAGTGTACAAAAAACACGTTGGAAGTAACTTCCCTCAAGACCCATACAAACAACTTTCGTTATCTGTTGAAGCGGTCTTTAAATCATGGAACACCCATAGAGCAAAGAGTTACAGACAAATCAATGACATCGTCGGATTAAAGGGAACAGCGGTAAACGTGCAAGCGATGGTGTTTGGAAATATGGGCACTGACTCTGGCACTGGCGTTGCGTTTACTCGCAATCCTTCCACTGGTGAAGATAAGTTCTTCGGCGAGTTTTTGATCGATGCCCAAGGCGAAGACGTTGTTGCAGGAATTCGAACCCCAAAGCCAGTGTCACAAATGAAACGTTGGAACGAAAGTATTTTTAAAGAATTGATTAAGAACAAAAAAATTCTAGAAAAACACTATCGTGATATTCAAGATATTGAGTTTACAATTGAGCGTGGCAAACTTTGGATGTTGCAAACAAGAACTGGGAAACGAACTGCTGCTGCTGCTATAAAGATTGCTGTAGACATGGTAAAGAGCCGTCTAATTACAAAAGACGAAGCACTACTAAGGATTCCAGCCGGTGATCTTGTTCAACTTTTACTGCCAAGTTTTACTGCAAAAAGTAAACATCAAGTTCCAATGCTAGCAAAAGGTCTGCCAGCGTCTCCCGGAGCTGCAACCGGAGCACTTGCATTTAGTGCAGAAGACGCTGTCGTCCGAGCGGAATCTGGTGAAGATGTTATTCTCATTCGAAAAGAAACCTCGCCAGAAGATATTGACGGCATGCATCACGCTGTTGGAATTTTGACTTCAACTGGAGGCATGACAAGCCACGCAGCAGTAGTTGCTCGGGGTTGGGGTAAATGTTGTGTCGCAGGAGTTTCTTCTCTGCATATCGATTCAAAAAGAAAGAAGGTTTCAATTGATGGAAAAATATATGGCGAAAAAGACATATTTTCAATCGACGGAGGAACCGGAGAAGTAATGCTCGGGGAGGTTGTTAGACATGAGCCAAAATTGAGCGGCGACTTTGAAACAGTGATGAAGTGGGCTGACCAAAAACGACGAATGAATGTTCGAACGAACGCAGATTCTCCAAGAGATGCAAAAAGAGCACGTTCATTTGGAGCGGAGGGCATCGGCCTTACAAGAACGGAGCACATGTTCTTTGAAGGCGATCGTATTCTTGCTATGAGACAAATGATTCTTGCACAGACAAAAGAAGCAAGAACCGATGCGTTAAATAGATTGA
>CAZLCM010000157.1:0-2037 GCA_964558055.1 uncultured Isosphaeraceae bacterium
CACCAATAGCCCTACTTTCATTGTTAGACCCCGGTTTAAAAGTAATTGACATTGGGTGTGGGATAGGTAACGCTGGATCTTTATTGTCACCATACGTCTCTAGAGTAGTAGGCGTAGACAGGGAATCTGCCATGCTTGAAGAGGCAAGACAAAGACCAGATTTATCAAACAACATCACTTTTGTTGAGGGTGATGCTTCAAGTATTCCAGAGAAAGAAAACACCTACGATGTTGCGCTATTTTGCCTTGTTCTTCACCACGTTGATGAGATTGAACTAGCGGTTAAAGAGGCATCAAGAGTTATAAAAAGTGGTGGTCGAATCTTGATAATCGATATGCAAGAACACACACACGACGAATACAAACACACAATGGGTCACGTTCATTTAGGTTTTTCAGAGGAGTCCATTTTGCTGCTCGCAAAGAGTGCTGGGTTGCAATTGCAGGGCTATCATCGGCTTCACCCTGACGCTAATGCTAATGGACCATCACTGTTTGCTGCCGTTCTCCAATAATTTTATTTTCTTGGAAATAAAGCAACCTTGTTTACCAGTGTGCCGGGATTTATTCCGCCCCATAAAGTTAACTCTTTAATGTTACCTTCGCAAGATTCTGTTTGAATTGCATCGTGGAATTCCCTTGTTTTGCTGGGAATAACTGGGGAAAGAAGCAGCGTGGCTATTCGCAGCGTTTCTAAACATTGATACAAAATTGATCCCAGTTCTTTTTGTTTTGACTCGTCTTTGGCAAGTTTAAATGGTGCGGTCTCATTGATAAACAAATCCACATCACGAATCAATACCATTGCACTTTCGATAGCTTTTGCCAACGAAAATGATTCCATCGCATCTGTCCACTGTGTAACGGCCTCTTTACATTTGGATGGCCAATCAAAACCTTCAACCTCAATCCGTGAGTCGCCGTCTAGTTCGCTTGGTACAACACCATCATAATATTTGTTAATCATGGCAGTAACCCTACTTGTTGAATTACCTACCGTGTTAACAAGATGAGCGTTGTAAACCTCTTTAAATTTTTCAGATGCAAAGTCAGCATCAGTTGCTCCAAGTGGACCTTGAGTAGTTAAGTAATATCGCCAAGCATCCAAACCATATTCGTCAACGTAGGATTGAATTGCTTCTAAGTCAATAAAGTTGCCAAGAGATTTTGACATTTTGCGACCCTCGCTAATCCAAAAACTGTGAGCGTATACACAATTTGGTAATGGCAAATCTAGAGCCATTAAGACCGCTGGCCAAATTACCGCATGAAACCACAAAATCTCTTTTCCAATCACATGGTATGAGGCGGGCCAATAATTGTGGCGGTTTTTATACCAATCACTATCCGTGTTGCCCATCCCAAGTGCCGTTATGTAATTAAAGAGAGCATCAATCCAAACATAAATCACATGTTGGTCATTATCTGGCATGGATATGCCCCATGAAAAGTTTGTTCGACTAATCGGGACATCCTGTAAGCCCTCACGAAGCCGTCCTAGAACTTCGTTTTTCCTGCTATTAGGAAGAACGAACTCTTGGTTCTCATCAAACAGTTTTTCTAAACGCTCTTGGTAGGCACTAAGTTTAAAATAATAGTTGTTCTCGGTTGCCCTAACTAGCGGTTTTCCACTCACGGGTGATTTGTAATCGAGCTCCCTTGCGCTTGTTTCAGTATGGTATTCCTCTTGCCCCTCATCGTACCAACCCTCAAATGTGCCAAGATATACATCGCCACGCTCCAATAACTTAGAAACAAGTGACTGTACCTGTTTTGTGTGCTCTTGGTCAGTGGTGCGTATAAAAGCGTCGTTTGTTAAACCAAACATGCCCATTATTGACTGAAATTCCGAAGAAATTTTATCGGCAAATGCCTGTGGCTCCATTCCCATCTCAAGAGCCGATTGTTCTACTTTTACGCCATGTTCGTCCGTTCCTGTAAGGAAAAACACGTCATGGCCAAGGTCCCTCATGGCCCTTGAATACACATCGCACAATGTTGTGGTATACACATGTCCGATATGAGGTCTATCATTAA
>CAZLCM010000158.1:0-1942 GCA_964558055.1 uncultured Isosphaeraceae bacterium
TTTTTTGGGGTCAGACTCCTTTTTGGGGTCAGACTCCTTTTTGGGGTCAGACTCCACTTTTGGGGTCAGACTGCTTACTAACTGCTTACTAAATGGTAAAATTCGCCGCTTATGGTATACCAGACAAATGCAACGCTACTTTGTTCAATTCTCACAGGAGATGATGATTCCAGAACCCCAATTGGAGAAACTGTCACAGTTCAAGGATGGGTTCGCTCACGCCGTGATTCCAAGGCGGGCTTATCTTTTATACAAATCTCTGATGGGTCTTGTTTTGATCTTTTGCAAATTGTTGCTGATAAGAACCTTCCGAATTACGAATCCGAAATATTGCACGTCACAACTGGTGCTTCAATTGAAGTAACGGGTGAACTAGTTGCTTCACAGGGGAAGGGTCAGTTTGTGGAAATGCAAGCATCGGAAGTAAGAGTTGTTGGATTTGTTGAGGATCCAGATACCTATCCGGTCGCTGCTAAGCGCCACACTTTTGAATACTTGCGAACGGTCTCGCACTTACGTACTCGTACAAATACTTTTGCAGCAATTGCTAGAGTTAGAGATTGCTTATCACAATCTGTACATCGTTACTTTCACAACAATAAATTTCTCTGGGTACACACTCCAATAATTACCGCTAGTGATTGTGAAGGAGCAGGAGAGATGTTTCGCGTCTCAACTCTTGATCTTGTAAACACTCCAAGAGATGATGAGGGCAAAGTTGATTTTGATAAGGACTTCTTCGGAAAAGAAGCATTTTTGACGGTCTCTGGTCAAATTAATGTTGAGACATACGCCTCGTCTTTAAGCAGGGTTTATACGTTCGGCCCAACGTTCCGTGCAGAAAACTCCAATACTTCAAGGCACCTTTCAGAGTTTTGGATGATTGAACCTGAGATAGCATTTGCTGATTTGAATGATGATGCTAATCTTGCTGAGGATTTTTTAAAAACAATTTTTACTGACTTGTTGAATGAACGACCTGACGACATGAACTTTTTTCAACAACGGATAGATAAAGATTGTATTAATCGACTTGAAAGTTTTGTTTCATCAAGTTTTGAACGAATGGAATACTCTGACGCAATTACTGCTTTAGTTAAAGCACAGGACTCTGGAACAAAGTTTGATTATCCTGTCTCGTGGGGATGTGATTTGCAATCGGAACACGAAAGATGGCTCACCGAAGAACACATTGGAAAGCCAGTAGTACTTATGAACTATCCCAAGGACATTAAAGCGTTTTATATGCGGCTAAATGATGATGAAAAAACAGTTGCTGCGATGGATGTTCTTGCGCCCGGAATTGGCGAGATTATTGGTGGTTCACAACGGGAGGAACGGCTTGATGTTCTTGACAAGCGCCTTGCTGAATGTGGGCTAGAGCCAGAACCATATTGGTGGTATCGCGATTTGAGAAAATATGGCACTGTCCCGCATGCTGGCTTTGGATTAGGTTTTGAGAGGACTATCCTTTACGCGACTGGAATGTCGAATATTCGAGATGTAATCCCATTTCCACGTACTCCTAGAAGTTGTGATTTTTGACAAAACAATAGTCCTATATCGAGCCACATGCGGTGTTTGTCTTTGTCCAAGTTATTGCAATGGTGATTGAACTGTTAATGTATCTGATCTTCTTGCAATCATCGATGTGTGGGGAACTGATTCTGGTTGTGATGTGAATGGCGATGGCATGATTGACGTTATTGATCTACTAGCGGTCGTTGACACTTGGGGTGAGTGCCCATAAACGATTTCGACGTCGGAAAGATGCTGCACGCCGATAACAAGCGCGTTTATGGCGCGTAAGGATTGTTTATTGCGTATTTGCAGGAATCGAGTCGGAATTCAATGGGGTCCGATATCGCCTTAATTGCTCAATTTTAGATATTTGTCGAGCGAAGATTGTGCTTCAAACGATTGTAGGGTTGTCCTTGGTTCA
>CAZLCM010000159.1:0-1928 GCA_964558055.1 uncultured Isosphaeraceae bacterium
TATCTCGGGCAGACCATTATCTGCACAACTATTTTCTATGGGCATGGCCTTGGATTGTTCAGTCAGGTTGAAAGAGTGGAATTGCTTTACTTTGTTGCTGCAATTTGGACTTTTCAAATTCTATTTAGCCTTCTGTGGTTGCGTACATTCAGGTTTGGACCTTTCGAGTGGCTATGGAGAAGCGCAACATATATGAAGTGGCAGCCACTGGTTCGATAAATTGGCTCTGGTATCATGTGCATCATGCAATCATTCAACGCACTTTGTAGCGATTTTTACGTAAATCAAAAAATTTCATTGAGTGTTGATTTGCCTAAACTCCAAGAATCATCAACTGACATGTTCGAAAGGATTCGTAAAGTTATTCCCGAGTTTGAACGTGTTCGTTCATTTGATGGTGAGGTTGCTCTGGAAACGACTGATGTAGAAGGGCGATACCAGTGGGTTGGACTTAGACCGCGTTCAATTGGCTCTGGCTTTGTGTGCCCGAATCACATTGAAGAAGCGTATAACTTGCATCGACTTGTACTTGAATTAGCACCATATTATTTATCCTTGACTCCTTTGCATGTTGAATTTATTGAACTTGTGTATGGTTTTGATTTAAATGCTAGGGAAAACCGTAACAACGTTGTGATGCAATCTCTTCTTGCTAATACGCCGCTTGCTACTTTGTCGGATGAATCGATGGAACCATTATTAGATGTGCAACCTAGGATAGGATTTGCTCTAAACGAAACTTGCGACGTACAAGCATTTGTCGAAGTGAAGACGAGAACCAGTGCAGCAGAGACCGCAACGCAAGTTTTTCAAGATGAACCCATCAGCGTGTATTTAACAATTAGACAAAATGGTCCAGTCCAAGAAATCGAAGAATTGGAATCAACTTTTTCTCGGCTTGCAGCGCACATCGAACATATCGCAGAGAATCGGGTTGTGCCTGATATAGTTGTTCCTTTGCACCAAGCGATTGGAATTAATTAACCCTAGGGTTAATTAAACATTTTTAGGACTCGATTTGGTTGTTCTGGTGATCCAGTTAGGCAACTTAATCGAGCAGATTCGCAAAGTGCAAGTACTCTTGGGGCGTCAGCCATTGTTGGTTCGCTTGAATTTATTCCGTCTACGATGAGTTCTGGTAAAGACGAGTTGCCATCGCTAAGGGTAATCGTATGACCTTGACCTAACATTTGAAGTTCACGTTTCCAAGTTGCTTGGTCACTTAATAGGAGAGTGGCAATTCGATTTTGAGGGAACTGAAGATTAACAGTCATATGGCCTCTCAAATCGCTAGGTTCATCAGGGATGCTGTTGCTATGTAAAAAAGCTTGAACTAATTCAGGGGTTCCAAACAAATGGTTGATGCAATCCATTGCATCAAACAACCGAGACCAAAGTGTTCCCTCAACGGGAGAACAAGTCATCGTGCAGTGTGCAGAAATTGGTTTCCCGAATTGGTCGATATCATCTGATGCTTCGCCGTAACTTGAGCTTCTTCGCATTAGTGGAACAAATTTGGCTGCCGGTGTCTTGTCTGTCTCACTAACAAGTTCATCCATCGAGCCATAAAGCGGCGTAGTAGTAACAGTTTGCTTTGTTCGGTTCCGTAATAGTTCACTCAACGATACGTCGTAGGCATTGGGTTCAGCAATCCATAGAATGGCATCATCGTGTTCAGTTGCAAGTGTACGGATGTCAGCACAAGTTTCGACTTTAAGCGACTCCCCAAGAGCAGGCAAATCACTCTGATTGGAAGTGCCGATGCCTTCAAGTTTCATATTAGAGGCCTTTATGACATCTTTAAGAAGAGTTTCTTGACTTGGTTCAATCCACGCAACTATTCTCGGTTTCCTCTGAGGCATACAGACAGTGTACACATGACGTACAATGTGCGCGTGGACAGACGGTCGCGGGTTTCTATTCGTGAG
>CAZLCM010000160.1:0-1827 GCA_964558055.1 uncultured Isosphaeraceae bacterium
ACAACGTGTCTTTTTTCCCAGCGTTTTCCTGCATCAAGTGGCATGAATTCAATCAATCGCATATCTATTTCATGTTCTTTTGCAAAGTCCGCAAATGCAACAACCTCGTCATCGTTCACCCCTCGCATAATCACAGCGTTAACTTTTACTGGTGTTAGTTGTGCATCTCTCAATGCATCGATGGATCGTATAACTGTTTCCAAGGATGTTTGAGATCGAGTTATTGCATCTTTGCGTTGTGGATTTAAAGTATCCAAACTTACAGTAACTCGATTAAGACCAAGCGATTTCCAACGTTGTGCCCACTGGCTTCTAACCATTGAGCCGTTTGTGGTTAGTGCTATATCTTGTAAACCCAACTTTCCAACCTCCTCAAGAAGCTCATCAAGGTGTGGATAAAGGGTAGGTTCTCCTCCCGTAATTCGAAGTTTTGTTATCCCCATTGAAATCGCAATCTTAATAACACGAATATATTCGTCTAGTTTGAGTAATTGCATTTTGGGGATGTATTTAACATCAGGTGCCATGCAATAAACACAACGGAAATTGCATCTATCAGTTACTGAGAGACGTAAGTCGCGAATTTGCCTTCCATGTGCATCAAACAAGTTACCACTCATCATGTCTTCTTTTGGCGCTTTTGGTGGAGCATTAGTGTTTAAGATAGGAAGTGAGGTGTCCAAGAAAGTGCATGATACCGGTAAAAATTTGATGTGAAAAACAACAATTCTTTGAGGTTTTACAAAAAGTCAATATATTCTTCTCGACAATGAAATACATACTTGGGCTAGCAATTACAACAACAGCGATGTGCGGGACATGGCGGGTGCCTCTTGACTGTCAAACAATTCAAGACGCAATCGATGAAGCAAACGATGGAGACGAAATCGTTGTAAGCGGGGGTGTTTGGAAAGAGCAGATTGATTTCACTGGCAAGTCGATTTTGATTCGTAGCGAATTTGGTGCTGAAAAAACCGTAATTGATGCAGGAAAGCAAGGAACAGTAGTAACTTGCGTTGGAGGTATTGGGGCAGTTCTAGAAGGTTTTACGGTGCGTAACGGCGAATCTGAAGCGGGTGGTGGTATTTTTGTAGTGGACTCTTCTCCATTGATTCGACGCTGTATGATTGAGTTCAACGTTGGGCAACAAGGCGGAGGAGTTTACGCTCGCGGTGGGAACCCTGTCTTTGACCAATGTGTGTTTTCTTTCAATACTGCGATTGATGGTGATGGGATTTGGGCAAAACATTCTCGCCCAGAATTAACAGCTTGCATTTTTGCTGGCGATTCGATTGGGTGGGAGAGTGGCGAGATGGTGACTATCAGAGACACAAATAGTCCCGCGGGTGCGTGTTGTATTCGCGATGTTTGCGTGCAAACCGCATCAGTTGCTTGTTGGGAAGCTGGTGGACTCTATCGCGGGGAAGCAACAACTTGTGCCACAGAATGCGATCCTATTTGTGATGAAGATGTTACGGGCGATGGCGTTGTGAATTTAACAGATGTTTTGCGGGTTATTTCCGCGTTTGGGTTTTGCCCATGACATATCAAATGCCTATACTTAGCGTATGTCCCACGAAGAAGAACTTCGAGATAGACCACATCCTAAGTAAATTGAAATTTGGAAAAGGATGTCTCCTGAGCAACGTTTTCAGTGTAGCGAAGGGTTACGTCAGACCGCTATTGAATTGCATAGTGCATTCATCAAAAACAAATATCCAAAAATTACAGAGGCAGAACTAAAACGTTGTGTCCACGAGTTTCTTCAACGTGGAACAGGTTGACCCTTAACTACTTCGTCTTGTTTTTGTCGACCGTTAATCCCGT
>CAZLCM010000161.1:0-1807 GCA_964558055.1 uncultured Isosphaeraceae bacterium
TATGGCTTGGAGGCATTGCCATCATTGCTGTTTTATTCATCTGGCACATAGTTGCAGGAAACAAATGGTCAGTAAGAATCAAATATATCGTTTATATGGCAATTGAATCCATCCTATGCGCAATCCCACTTTTAATATTCGGAGCAGTCCTTGGAGGACTCGCAGCAGCTGCTAATAATTCTCCAATTGACGGATTGTCATCATTTGATAGAATCGCTGTCAGTATCGGGGCGGGGCTATACGAAGAACTTGTGTTTAGGATGTTGCTAATAGCACTCGTACACACCGTAGTTTGTAACGTCTTCAAACAAAGCGATTTTGCAGGAATTACCTTGGGCGTCATATTCTCAGCAATTCTTTTTGCTCTGTATCATGACCTTCCAAATGCCGGTTCACTTTCTGCTCTTTCTCTCTTTTTCTTCACAGTCGCAGGTGTTTATCTTGGGATAATCTATGTAACACGCGGTTTTGGGATCGTTGCAGCGACACATGCTGCTTACGACGTGGTTGCGACGACTTTGCTAGCCACACTTGCGACTTAATGCTGTACACTTTGTGTAACTTTAGAGGATAAGGAGCCCTAAATGAAATTACGTACATCACTATCTATCGTTGGAATCGCTTGTCTTGCTTCTACTTCGTTTGCACAAGACCACCCCGAACATCCTGACTCAGTACCTGCAACCCCTCTAGAAAAGCCGAAGCAAGTTACTGAAGAAAAGAAACAAACTCCTCCAACCCCGTTATATATAGGCGACAAGGCTCCGGAAATTTCAATTGATCACTGGGTCAAAGGCGATTCGATTGATGGATTTGAAGATGGTCAAGTTTACGTTATGGAATTTTGGGCGACTTGGTGTGGACCATGTGTAACATCAATGCCACACCTCAGTGGTCTTCAAGAAGAATATGGTAATAAAGTAAAAATTATTGGGGTCTCTAGTGAAAAGAATCTTGAAACCGTAACTAGTTTCCTTGAAAAAACTAACAAACGTGACAACAAACTCAACAACGACCGAATGCGATATACGGTTGCCGTTGACCCAGACAGAAGCACATCACGAGTGTTTATGGAGGCATCAAAACAACGGGGTATTCCTACCGCGTTCATCATCAACAAAGATGGCCAAGTTGCTTGGATTGGTCACCCAATGAATATGGATAAGCCACTCAAAGAAGTTGTTGAAGGAACGTGGGATATTGCAGCAGCCGCTGAAGCATTCAAACTTGAAATGGAACAAGAAGTTGCTATGAAGGAACTAAATAGTGTTTATCGCACAGCGATGCAAACCGAGAACTGGGATGCTTGGATTGCAGCAATCGACAGTTTTACTGCAAAATATGGCAACAATGCTTCTATGGATAGTGCTAAGTTTGAAGCACTACTTACTAAAAAGAAAGATAAAAAAGCAGCATACGCTTGGGCACAAAAAATGGCTGAAAAGGACTGGGATAATGCTCAAGCGCTCAATGCATTGTCTTGGAGAATTGTTGACGAGACCCCTGCTGAATTGCAAGACCTTGATTTTGCACTCAAAGTTGCAATTCGAGCAAGTGAACTAACTGATAACAAAGACCCAATGATTCTAGATACGCGCGCTAGGTGCTACTGGGAAATGGGGCTCAAATACAAAGCAATTGCTTGGCAAGAAAAGGCGGTTGAATACTTGGGCGATGATGAAATGTACGAATCGATTCGCTCCACCCTTAATGAGTACAAGGCAACGCTAGCAAACGTCGACGATTAATTCGACGTGACTGTCACCAAGAGCGAGTCCGCGAGCGAAAGTGACTGTCACTAGAAATC
>CAZLCM010000162.1:0-1739 GCA_964558055.1 uncultured Isosphaeraceae bacterium
CTTCTAATCTTGATTCTTTTTGGATCATTGTTCTATTCCTTCAACAACTTGTTACGCAGTTGCTTGCTCCACAACGCGGGTAACTACCCATGACTTGGTCTTTGAAATGGGACGGCATTCTGCAATCTCTACTTTGTCGCCCAGTTTCACCTCATTATTAGCATCGTGTGCTTGAATTTGAGATCTTCGGCGAACGAACTTGCCGTATTTTGGGTGCTTGACAGAGAATTGAATTTCAACTTTGCAGCTTTTATCTCGAGCGTCTGATGTAACAACACCAACTTTACGAGATGCATTCTCTGGGATTATTATTTCTTTTAAATGACTCATGGTTTATGCCTTCTTACGCATGGTTTGCTCTGTTAGCAAACGAGCGATGTCCTTACGAATTTTCCCGTACTGAGAAGTATTCTGAATTTTTTCAGTTACGCCTTGTGTTTTAAGTTCAAAGAGTTTCTTGCGAAGGTTTTCTACTTCGATTGAAAGTTCTTCGTCGCCTAGTTTGTGAACTGCTTTTGCTTTCATATCTTCATTCCGTTTCAATTCAACGCAATGCGTTAAACAGAAAGTCGCCTTCCTACAAACCGGCAACGTACCGGCATTTTGTGTGCAACCCGCGCCATTGCTTCTTTAGCCATATCTTCGGGAACACCACTAACCTCAAATAGAATTGTTCCGGGCTTTACTCTTGCTGCCCAAAAATCGGTGTCTGCTTTACCTTTACCCATCCGTGTTTCAAGTGGTTTTTTAGAAATTGGTTTGTCAGGAAAAACTCGTATTACGACTTTGCCTTGTCTACGAAGGAAGTGCTGCGCAGCAATACGACCAGATTCTATCTGCCTTGCCGATACCCAATGTGTCCCTAGGGATTGCAAGCCATAATCACCAAACGCTACGTAGTTTCCTCGTGTAGCATTGCCTTTCATCTTGCCGCGCATCTGTCGGCGGAACTTTACTCTTTTTGGCATCCGTGGCATCGGACGATCTCCTTACTAGACCCAATGGGTCAACTTCTAAAACTTAACGACGACCTCGAGCACGACCTCTGGCACCTGCTGCCCGTGAGTCCGCTTGCTCTTCTTCTGCGTCTGTGTACATACCCTTGTAAATCCAAACCTTCACACCAATAATCCCGTACGTTGTCTCCGTGTGGACAAGCGCATAGTCCACATTGGCTTGCAATGTGGATAGTGGAATGGAACCCTCACGAACAATAAATTTTCTTGCCATTTCAGCACCACCAAGACGGCCAGAAATTTGAATTCTAATTCCTCTTGCACCGTGTTGGATTGCTGATTCGGCTCGTTGTTTAAGCAACCTTCTAAAGTTGCCTCGCTTACGCATTTGTTCACCGATTGCTTCAGCAACTAAGCGTGCATCTGTATCGGGGTTCATGACTTCCATGATTTTAACTTGTGCTTTACGACCAGTCATTGTTTGTAGGTCGGCAACAAGTTTGTCTATTTCAGCACCTTTTGGACCAACAACTAATCCTGGTCTTGCTGTCTTAACTATCACAGTAAGTTCTTCGCGAGTACGTTCGATTAGGATGTCAGATACTGCCGCAAATGGCGGTGTCCGATTTAATCGCTTGTCCACGAACTCACGGATGCGATAGTCCTCAACGAGTAACTCAGCAAAGAGTGCTTTTGGTGCGTACCAACGGGATTTATGACCTTCGGTAACACCAACTCTAAATCCAAATGGATGAACTTTTTGTCCCATTATTTTCTCTCTCC
>CAZLCM010000163.1:0-1687 GCA_964558055.1 uncultured Isosphaeraceae bacterium
CTTTAAGTGGTGCAAATGCTTCACTACATGTCCAGAATGAAAACGGTGTTCCCGTCGCGGTTGTTGCAAGTGACCCGAAGGCAAATGGGAGGTTCCAGATTGCAGACGCCTCAGGAAATGTTGTTTCCGAAATGAAAATGCTCCCAGATATAGGAGGCGGAATGGTTGTAAACAACGCCTCTGGCAAAATGATGGGCATGCTTGCTGCATCTGAGAATGGTGGAACTTTGAATTTATTGAATCCAAGAAGTGTCCCAGTATTTATTGCGTCAACTCTTGGCGAAAATGGCGGTGGCGCGATGACGGTTACAAATCAAAGAGGGATACCTGTTGTCATCATGAAATCAGATGAAGAACACCGAGGAATAATTGAAATATTAGATGCTGATGGGAAAGGAATTCGACGTATTAGACCACTTCGTGGTTATTCACCTTGAATTTCTTTTATTTCAATAGCGCCACTTGCATGTTCTTCGGCTATCTCTAATTCTTTAAGAGCTTCAAGTGCTGCAAGTTGCTCTGCTTGCTTTTTTGAAGGGCCCCACATTGCAGGATATCGATGCCCTCCCATATCCACACATATCTCAAAACATTTCGCGTGGTCTGGCCCCTTTTCGTCAAGTACAACATAAGAAGGTACATCGCCTTCTATTTTTTGCCCTACTTGTTGCAAAACAGATTTGTAATTTTCTTGGTGTGTAGAGGCAGCAGCACTGTCAATTCGTTCGCCCATCGTTTGAAGCACAAAATCTTTCG
Source organism: uncultured Isosphaeraceae bacterium (assembly GCA_964558055.1). GTDB lineage: Bacteria > Planctomycetota > Phycisphaerae > Phycisphaerales > SM1A02. The sequence goes on from CAZLCM010000163.1 coordinate 757, forward strand.
CTGGCTCAAATCCACCGTCAAGATAAATTGCTCCAATAACTGCTTCATACGCAGCACCACTTACAGATGATGGTAGAACTTCCCCATGCATACCCTTGCCTACTCTGAGAATCCTGACAAGGTCAAGTTCATCCGCCACTTCGGCGCAAACTCTTCTGCTAACAACTGATGATTTGATTTTGGTCATTTCCCCTTCTTCGTATTCTGGAAAACGGTTAAATGTCTCATCGCAAATGACAAATCCAAGGACAGCATCCCCAAGAAACTCAAGCCGTTCATTAGATTCTTCACGTTGATCAACTGCTGAAGAATGAGATAGCGCCTGCTCTAACAAGGTTGAATCCTTGAATTTGTATCCAATAATACTTTCTGCTGCGCTAATCCAGTCGTCGTTCATGGTCGATTTTGCCTTCCTAAGGCACGTTTTGGGCATTGTAACTTGCTTGCCAAAAAATGCCATGTAGTGTATTATGCCCTGCTCGGATTAAAATCCGAGTATTAGGAGTTTTAACCAATGGCAGTGCATTACCCAAGAAGAACTAGTAAAGTTAAACGAGCTCGAACTATCGGGTTTCGCGCACGCATGAAGACCAAAAACGGTCGAAAGATTATCTCTCGCCAACGGCGCATCGGTCGCAAACTCGGATAATCTCACCCGCGCTTCAATTCTAAATCTAACAAAAATTATTACGGCTTAGAGCCGCATTTTTTTATTAATGTGGCTCTGAGCTGTATTAATTGAGGGAAATTAATTGCAAGACGGTAACTGATGGCCATTTGCAAGGAAGTCGAGAATTTTGTCTTTACAATCACTGATTTCACCCGAAGTATCTACTGGGCAAGTTGCAATCATTGCGTAGGCTGGAAGCCGCTGTGCTCGTACTTCAGCATCGACCTCTGACAATGTTGGGCGGTCAGTGCCCTTTTCGAT
>CAZLCM010000164.1:0-1618 GCA_964558055.1 uncultured Isosphaeraceae bacterium
GCAACACCTGCTGCGATAGTCAACGCAAAAAATGGCACAGGAGTAAGGGCTGCAATAAATACGTAAGTATTTCCGCGTTTGTCAAACTCATCAACGATACCTTCAATAATTTCTGCCCCAAAAACCCATTCTGCACCACTTGCAATGAACGATGCTATAACAAAAAAACCAATCATTGCTCCTGCCACACTTCCAACTATTGCTATCACTGCGAACAATAGCGATTTACTCTTCTTTTCCAAACACATGGGTATTAAAAGTGCGTCTGGGGGAACAAAAGGCACAAATGCTTCAATAAACGCGATGATAAATAGTGCTACAGGCGCGATCGGCGTTTTAGCAAAGCCAAGCACCCAATCATAAAGCCGGCGGTGGATTGCCCAATTTGGAGTTTGTTGTTTTTCCATCTCGTACCATCATATACGCACCAAGGAATTACAATGTTCGAATGCACCATGTCCAAGTGAAATATAAAAAACTACGAGAAGCAGCAATCGTTCCTTCCTACCAATCTGAACATGCCGCTGGGATGGATTTGTATTCAGCGAATGAAGAATCAATCACGATTGAAGTTGGGGAGATTGAGATGGTACCACTTGGGTTCGCGATGGCGCTACCTGACCATTTTGAGGCACAAGTTAGACCAAGAAGCGGTCTTGCGTCGAAAAACGGGATTACTCTTCCAAATGCTCCTGGCACGATTGATGCTGATTATCGAGGTGAGTGTTGTGTTCCTCTGATCAATCATGGGAATGAACCCTTCACTGTAGAGACCAACATGCGCATTGCACAAATGATTATCGCGCCAGTTGTTCAAGCAACCTTTGAAGTTGTAGATGAACTTGATGAGACTGTTCGTGGAGTTGATGGTTTTGGGTCAACTGGTACTTAAAGATTGCAAATCATCTAGACCGATTGGTTCCCTGCTGAAAAAAGGTTCGGCCGATTCGGTTCGAAGTCGTCCGCCAAAATATTTGTCTTGTGCCTCAACCCATTCCACAATTGGTCGGTTATTTTTTGGGACAACAAATTGTGATTCATAAGCAACAATTGCTTCTCGTTTTGTCTTAGAAAATCCAGTTGTGTCAATAAGAAAACTTGGATTCGGTATTGTTCTCAGGTGGGTGCAGTAATAATAAAACAACCACTTTGGATAAACTGGTTCACCTGCTAAATCTATCTTTGTCAGTTTTGCATCAAAACGAGCGTCTTCAACTATTCTGGTCGTTGCAATGTGGTCTGGGTGTGCGTCCTCAAAATAAGGAGTGAATACTATTTCTGCTTGATGTTCACGAATCACAGCCGCAACTGCGTGTCGAGCTGGAATTGAATGTTCAACATATCGATTTGGTAGATTTACCGAAGTTCTTTTTACGCCCAAAATTTCTGCTGATGCGATTGCTTCCTTTGCTCGAATTTCTGGTGAGCCATGAGGAGTTGGCTCGCCGCTAGTCATATCGAGCAACAGAACATCGTGCCCTTGGCTGACCAACTTGGCAATTGTTCCACCCATACCGAGTTCTTGATCATCAGGATGTGGTCCAACTATAAGTATTTGTGTCATAACCCCCGTATTCTAAAGGAGGCTGACCCCAAAAAGCAGTCTGACCCCAAAAAG
>CAZLCM010000165.1:0-1584 GCA_964558055.1 uncultured Isosphaeraceae bacterium
GTTGGGGAAAAGGCAGCGTCCAAACAGTTCACCAAGTATCATCAAAATCCAATGTCAAACTAACAACTCAATATTATCGTTTGCCATCTCCAGATGGAGGCATGACACCTGGGCGATTAGTACACAAACGCAGAGGATCCTCTGATTGGGGAGTTGTACCAGATGTCGAAGTTCGTATGTCACCAAGTCAGATTACTAAGTCAAATGAACTTAGACAGAAAGCAGACCTCATTCTTATTGATAGTGAATCTGATGAAAGGCCAGATATAAACGACTTAATCACAAAAGGTCTTGACCCTCAACTTGAAACAGCACTGTTGTTACTACGCGCTAATGCGCTCTCAAAAATGATTTCTGATCACAGGAGAGTCCAACTCGACTAACAGAATTGATTTTACGGTATCATCGGGGGATGATTTTACAAATAATTACTCTATCAATGATGTTGTTTGCGCCATCGCAACACCATCGATTCGGGCTTACTGAAGCAATGCCAAGAATTGAAGGCACTTTTCGTGTTGGTTCGTACAACATGCTAAATTTCTTTGATCAAGAAAATGACTTATCGCTTGAAGGGAAGTACGACGATTTTGGTGATAACCCCGGTCCAACTTCAAATGAACGGTGTGAAGAGTTGGCAAAAATAATCAGAGAACTTGATGCTGACGTACTCGCTCTACAAGAAGTAGAAAGCCAAAAGGCACTTGAATGGTTTAACAATAATTATTTAGAAACAATGGGGTATGACTATGTGCTCTCTGAAGAGGTTGGCTATTACAGAGGAATCGAACAGAGTTTCCTAAGTAGGTTTCCTATTAAAGATGTCAGGACTTGGAAGAACACCGATTTGACAAACTTAGAACGATTAGGTGGTGGCTGGACAGACATTCCATCAGATGTAAAAGAAATTGCATTTCAAAGAAGTCCTCTCTGTGCAACTTTTACAACTCCTGAGGGCTACGAGTTAACTGTAATTAATGTCCATCATAAGTCAGGGAGAAACGCTTGGCATCGCGAACTTGAGGCCTTGCAAATTATGGAATACATAAAGGAAATGACTGCGAAAGATCCCAATCGAAATATCGCCGTGATTGGGGATTTCAATGCGCAACCATGGGACCGCTCAACTAGAGTTTATTTGAGGGATGGAATGACGGATGCTCTTTCCCACAGAGCGAAGCATTTAACTTGGGATGACAATTCGCCTCTAAGAAAAACCCACACTTCAAACAGATTGATTGATTTTATTCTAGTCAATGCCCCTGCAGTTGGAGAAGTAGTTATCGATAGCGGATTTGTATTGGGTTCTTCCCATCCAGAATATGATTGGAGAAATGACCCAATACCTTCAGGTTATTCATCAGACCACTGTGCAATTGCAGTTGACATGGTTCCAAGAGAAGGAGAAGGTAACACAGTGCAAGCTGCTGCTTGGCCAAATAGAGCAACAAAGACAGCCCTCCAAAATAGCCCAGCGCCACAAGCCAAACAGGAATCAAGTGAACGTTCTGGTGAATCTGAGACCGCCTCGCCTGATTCCGCCCCATTTTTAGCTTCAAAAAGGAGTAAAGTGTTTCATAAGGC